>CAMLIF010000198.1 GCA_946479985.1 uncultured Flavobacteriales bacterium | reverse complement strand
GACCTCCCCAACGCGACGCCGCGTGCCGATGAAGAAGGGGAGGCTAAACGCGTCCCTAAAGAGCAGGCAACTACAGCGTTTGATCATTGTGGCGGCTGGGGACATAAACCCGAGATCAAAAAACGAAAATTCGATCTGCTCAACGGTTCCAATAAAATCGTAAAGAACCGGATATTGTGGGTGAGCAAGCTGTTCAAAACAAAGGAAGGTTTAGAAGAATACTGGATCCAGTGGCAGCACACAGATTACCAATAGATCGAAAGATGAAAAGAGAAAAGATGAATTAACATTTCCTCTTATCTTTGCTCCATGAAATTTGAAAAAGAACTTATTGCAAGAAGCGGATCAGTTTGCGAATTGAGTGGTACATCCGATAATCTGACAGCGTATTTGGTTACTCCGAAATTTGGAGCAAGCCCAGACGACTTCATCTATATCACCGAAAACCTGAAAAATCAGTTAGAAGGTAAATCAGACATGGTTCCCAATGATTGGCGTTGTTTGAATGATAGTATGTGGAGCGAAGTTGATACCGTAAAAGTTGTTGCTTACAGAACGCTCAATGCATTGAAAAACGAAGGCTGGCCGAATGATTTGCTGGAAATGATCTACCTGGACGAAGAAGTTCTTTCCTGGGCAAAAGATGGAATGGTAGATGAAGACGCAGTCAAACATGTAGATTCGAACGGAGTTGTTCTTCAAACGGGAGATACCGTTACGCTGATCAAAGAATTGGATGTAAAAGGTTCAACCATTACTGCAAAGCGGGGAACTGCAGTTCGAAACATTCGTTTGGTACACGATGATCCAACCCTGATTGAAGGAAAAGTAGACGGACAGACGATTTACATCTTAACACAATTCGTTAAAAAATCGTGATATTGAAAATATAAAATTGACAATTGTAAAGGTCATTGAGCGGAGTCGAAATGCCTTTTCGATTTTTGCATTTTCAATTTTGAATTCTATTGTGTTATCTTTTTCATAAAATCAAAACCAAATGAATCAGTAATTCGTTCAAGTTGTATTTTTATTGCACTAAAACAACCAAATTATGGAAGACACCCTTGATAATCAAAACACCCAAAGCAAGACCAGAAAAAACCTGATTTGGATCCTCCGTATATTTTTAGGCGGAATGTTTATTTTTTCTGCTTATTCTAAAATATACCCATCAGTAAACCTGGGACTTTCAACTTTTGAAGCTAAACAGCTTGTTCCTATGGGCTTCAATTGTTATTGGGCCGCCTGGTTTTCAAGAACCATTATTGGTGGTGAATTGGCTTTGGGGATTTTATTGTTTTTACCGTTTTATTTCCGCAAACTCATTATTCCTGCTTCTATAGCATTATTGCTTCTTTTTACGGGATATTTGGGATACACTTATGCAACTGTCGGAAATGAAGCAAATTGCGGCTGTTTCGGAACTTTAATGCCGTTCAGTACTTTCGAATCAATTATTAAGAACGTTGTATTCATTGCTTTGTTGGTTTGGTTGTGGAGACTGACAAGACATATTCCTGATGTGAAATCAATCTGGCATGTTACAACAGTAGTTTTTGGTTCAATTATGCTGATTTTCATGCTGGGACTTAAGTGTTGTTCCGGATCAGGTAACACGGTAGTGGAAGTGGAAGATGACACAACGGAAGTGGTTGCAGTTGATACTCCAATTATCGATACGGCAAAAACGGTTATTGCCCCGGATAAAAAAACTCCTGCCGACAGTGTTGTGAAAGTAGAAGTGAAAGACGAACCGAAACAAAAAAGCTCCGGTTTCAAAGCGCAGTTTTCCGACATAGATAAAGGAAGAAAGATCTTGTGTTTCTTCGCTCCTGGATGTGATCATTGCAGAGAAGCGGCGAAAGAGCTGACGCAAATGAAAGCTACGATCAAAGATTTCCCTGAAATCCGTATCATCTTTATGGATGAAGAAGCTGAGTTAATTCCTGATTTCTTTACTTATGCGGGAAGAAAATACACGCACCAGGTTATGGACATTGGGAAATTCTGGAACACACTTGGAATGGGGAAAGACACTCCTGGAGTTTTCTATATCTGGAACGGAAATATCATCAAAGTATACGATGGTATTGATGCTAAGAAATTCAATGCTGCTGATTTTAAAAAGCTTGTTCAGAAGAAATACAGTGAGATAAAATAGAAATCTTAATCTTAATAAAAAGCAAGTCGGGGTGAAAAATTTTTCACCCCGACTTGCTTTAATCTGTATATAATCTATTCTTAATTCGTTTGAACAGGAGTTGTCTTGGGAGTTGTGGTTTTCTCTTCGGTAACAACCGGAGCAACCAGCGCTTTCATTACAACTTCAGAAGGAGTTGATCTCTTTTGTAAAAACAACCATTGGTACATTGCATCATCTCTGAAGACGCGTTCCAATGCTCCATGATTTGCACCTTTAACTTCTGTGTAAACCAGGTTTTTTCCACCATTACAAAGTTTGATTGCATCAACAATTTCGCGTGAACGCTGAACCGGAACGGCTTCATCGTGGTCACCGTGCTGTATCCACATTGGAATGGTAGACATCGTACAGGCATCTTTCACATTTCCGCCACCACATAAAGCTACGGCCGCTGTTATTTTAGACGCGTATTTTCCTGCAAAATGCATGGTTCCGTAACCACCAAGGCTCATTCCGCAAACGTATACGCGATTCGTATCAGTTTTATAGGTCTTCTGTACGTACTCGAGAACTTCCAAAACGTTATCAGGGCTCCAGCTTCCGCTTACAACCTGTGGTGCAATAACAATAGCATCAA
>CAMLIF010000197.1 GCA_946479985.1 uncultured Flavobacteriales bacterium | reverse complement strand
GATCCCCATTCGTTTTTTAGGCACTGTGAACGAATCTCGTAGACCATGATCAATTACAGAGTTAGGACAAAAACTGCGCGTGTGTCGAATCAAATGAATGAATTCGCACGAGTCGCACTCTAGCCCTCGCCCGATGGCGAGGGAAAGTAGGACTACCGCCTTCCGCCGGCAGATGCCCGTAAACAAATCTTTCTTAATCAGGAACTTTCCGTTGACTTTGTAATGCGCAAAAGCCATTTTACCAACCACGAAATCCCAGTTAGATGTATGAGGCCCCATAACAATTACCGCCTTTTTGACGTTTTCCGGAGCCGTTTTATCAATCTTCCAACCAAATAACCGCAAAATGAAAAAACACAATTTACCCATGGCTCAAAATTACGAATTAGGAATTGAGAATAGAACATAAAATAGTTGCTACCATCTGTTGGACCACGAAGGCGCAAAGAACACGATGAAGAATAACTTAGCATATTTGAAATTGAAATCTTCGTGAACTGTAGTGCCCTTGTGGTCGAATTGAGAAGATGATTTCTTTTACACGTACAATTCCCCAAATTAAATTCTATTTTTAGCTCATGAAAGCTGTGGCGCGTTGGTATAAAGTTGTTCTTATTCTGGTCCTTTTCCTGTCGGGAATGACTATTCTAAGCGTTCTGAAATTTTTTGGGACAGATCCTGAACCCGTTTCAGCACCCATTCCAAACGAAGCGAGTTTAATTATTCGAATCGACGCCAAGACGTTTTGGCAAAAAGGAGTTTACTCGGTAATCTTTGAAGCTGAAAACGATACGGTCATTGATAACGAACTTCGGAAACTGATAAACCGGAAATACCTGAAGAAAACCGATGATGTTCTTCCGGTTGACATATCTAAAGACATTGTTGCGTTTAAGATCGATGAATCAGGCGAGTCATTTATGGTATTTGCAGTTCAGCTCACAAATATTCTGCAGTTCAAGAAGATCATCAAAGAGAAATTGGGCAAAAACTCCACAGCTTTCGTTATCGGTCAGACCGGATATATCATTACCGGAAAAGATTCCGCAACGAAAAGTCAGCTTGCACTAGTCCGGAAGAAAATAAAATCTGCCAAACCTGTTGCTTTTAATGATTTAGGGAAACGAACCGACTTCATTACGTTTACGTCAGGAGCCAAATCAGTAAAGAACAACTACTCTATCGGTATTCAGCAAACAAAAGCGGCATTTACGGCTAAAGGAACCATCACCGGTAAGATTGATTACCAGTTAATGAATTACACCGTAAAACAAACCGGAGTGGGAATTACGCTTGCATCAATCACAGGCAAACACAACCGGGAATTGAAACGTTATATGCCTTTCATCGGAAAGAACGAACTTACCGGATTGAGCATAGACTACCAGGGAGTTACTATTGGAGATGAGATCAAAGATTTTCCATCGGTACAGGGAATTTTACCGCTTCCAACAATGAACGGGGTTTTCCGTTTTAAGCATGAACTGGATATGGACAGTATTATGTCTTTCTTCCCAAAAACTGCTGTTGTGAGTCCGGGAGTTGTAATCTTAAACGAAAAGAAATACCACATTCAATTAATCGATAAACACACGTTGTTCTTAGGAATGGATTCGAAAAGTGTGGTAAAGAATACAGAAAAAACCGTTTTGGAATTAAATGGTGATTTGGAATCGCTCAGCAAATTCGACGGATCATTCTTTATCGTAGCCATTCTTTCAAATATCGGGCAGGTGAAAAGTTTTACCGCTTTTGCGAAAACCACCAAAAATGTCGATTTCAAAATCAAAGAATCCGGTTTGAACAAATACTCCGTTTCAGGTATCATTCCTTTTGAAAACGGGAAAAACTCAATCAATGAGGTTTTGAAGATGATTTTGTCGATGGGAGTGATAAAGTAGAATGAAAAGCTAAAAAGAGGAAGAGAGGAAGAGAGTAAAAAAATCACTTTTTAACTAAAACAATCTGATTAAACAGAACATTTAATGAAAACCATCAGCATATTTATACTCATCCTATTTTTAAGCGGATCGGCCATTTCACAGAAAGCTCTTGATTTAGCTGTTGAAACACCGGAGAATCGAACAGAACGTAATGTTATCCTGAATACTGTTGAAGAATTAATGTCGCTGGAAGAAGATATCATCTTTGACGTAACACACTTGAAAATATCAAAGGATTATGCCTGGTTCCAGGGCAATGTACTCCTTAAAGACGGAACACCGCTTGAACTGCGTAGTGATTTCCTTGATTGCTGTCACGTAGAAGGCTTATTTGAAAAGAAAAATGGTATTTGGGAAGAAGTCAGTTTTGCCGCTTTCTCAACTGATTGTTGGTACTGTGGTATCTCAAAAGAATATCCGAAAGTTCCGAAGAAAATATTTCCAAAAGGAATTTAGTAAGAAATAGAAAAGTCAACATTTTTCCCCTCTTCCTCTTTTTAGCTTTTCCTCTATTCCTCTATTAATCCCCTGAAATACCCCGGAGCTTTCAGTAACCTTGAACCATACCAGGAAAACATTTCTCCGTCAACTAATTGAATTTTTGCATTTGGGAATTGAGTTTGGAACTCCCGAATGTGTTTTTCCTTGAACGGATAGGGTTCCGACGACAATAAGACGAGGTCAGGAGATTCTTTTTGTTCAGCGAGGCTCACGATGGGATAACGTTCTGCCGGGCTTAGATTTTTCATTTTCAACCGTTTCAGTATGTCGTCGATGAAGGTATTACTTCCGGCAACCATAACCGGGTTGTTCCAAATAAGATATAATACCGATTTCGGATCTGTTTTCGCAACAATTCTTTCAAGTTCATCAAACTTGTTTTGAATGCTTTGAATCAGCGGCTTTGTTAGATCGGAAGAGCACACGTCTGAACTCCAGTC
>CAMLIF010000196.1 GCA_946479985.1 uncultured Flavobacteriales bacterium | reverse complement strand
AACAAATTCAGCATCAAAAGCCCCGGCTGCCATTGCTGCTTCCGAATCACCTTTTTCCAATGCTTTAATAGCAGTTCTTATAACTTCCTTTTCATCTTCACTCAACATTTTACTCTTTTCGAGTTTTTTCAATGTTGCAATGGCTTTTTTGTTTTCACCTTTATCGATATACAGAAACGCTTCTATCGGCCAGATAAACTCATCCTGAACTCCCAGTTCATGCGCCAGTTTAATTCCCTGCTCAAAATCTTCCATGCTTCGCTCCTGATCAATTTCACGTTCCATCATCGATCTGTCAATACCGCGTAGCAGGTAATTCACCATCAACGCCAGTTTCATTGATTGTTCTTTGTTGAATTGTTCTTTACTAAAAACAATATTCACTTCTCTGAAATCGAGCAATTTGTCTTTTTTCAATTCAACGATATTATCTGTGAATTCTTTCTCGGCTAAATACTTCAAATCGTTTTCAAGAAGAATGAATCCTTTGTACAAACGGAAGTAGAAGCGTGCTTTTGCATCAGGCAGCTTATCTGTTTCAATTTGTGAGCACTCATAAAATGATGCCGATCCTGAAAATCCACCACCAAATTTCACAAATAAGCTCATGAGTGCATGATCCTGAGAATCCTGGATATCTTTCGCTTTGCCGGTTGCAAACTTATGTTTCGTATCTCCTGCGGACTTTAAAGATTCGAAAAAAGAAGGGAAAATATCTTCATCTGTCTTTTCCACAAAACTGTGAACTTCTTTGAAGGATGAAGCGAAAGAAAGATATTCGCTGGTAGACAAATCCTGATCTTTGTTTAGTTTTTCAAACAAACGAGTCAATACCTGGAAATCTTTTTTGTTACTACCAACATGCGCATCCAGCTTATCGTCGTGGGTTGACCGCGTGATCATTTTACACAGTTTGTAGAGAATCACACTTTCACTGTCAAGCTGCTCTCGTAATTCCGCTTTGTCCTGTTTCAGTAATTCTTCGTCAGTCATTTCGGAAGAACAGCTCACAAGCGTGAACAAACAGAATGCGTACAGGATCTTTTTCATAGCAGATTAATGTTGCCCAAAAATAATACGTTTTTACAATCTGTTGTTCATCAAAGATAATAACACAAAAAAAGCGGTCCGATGAAACGAACCGCTTTCGATTATATTTTGCCGCCGGTAATCAGCCTGACGACGAGAATAATGAAAACCGCACCGACTGTGGAAGTGATCAACGTTCCCCAAATGCTTTCGGAAGGAAAAATGTGCAATAAACCAAGTAACCAGGAACCGACAAATGCTCCCAAAATCCCGAGTATGATATATAAAAGTAAACCACCTTTGGAACTATCTGTGATTGCACTAGCAAGCCATCCGGCTACCGCTCCTATCAATAATACTACTAACCAATGCATAACTCAATGTTTAATTGTGAATAGCTGTAATATAAGGATATTGAAACTGGATTAAAAGCCTTGAAGAATCCTTTTGGGATATGTTAACAGTACAAAGTATTTCAGGCTGCGGAGGATTTGCAATCCTGCGCTAAACACTTTCCCAGTAATAAAACATTTTTTACTATCTTAAATAAATGCAAACTGGAATCAAACACACTATCAAAAAACCTGAAGGGTCTTATTTTATGACCTTAACCATCGTTGAATGGATTGATCTATTCACCCGGGAGAGATATTCTAAAATAATCATTGAATCATTAAAATTTTGTTCTAATAACAAAGGCCTTAATATTTTCGCTTACGTCATTATGAGTAACCATGTTCATCTTATTGCGAATTGTGAGTCAAACCAAAACTTGAGTGATATATTAAGAGATTTCAAGAAATTTTCGAGCAAACAGATCATTGATTCAATAAAATCTGAACCTGAAAGCAGAAGAGATTGGATGCTTGAACGTTTCTCTAAAGCAGCAAATTCACATACAAAAAAACATAGTTATAAGGTCTGGCAAGATGGTAACCACGCAATCGAATTATATTCAGAAAAATTCACCTGGACAAAGCTTCAATACATTCATAAGAATCCAGTAAGAGCTGGTTTGGTTTTCCAACCGGAACAATGGAAATATTCTTCAGCAAGTAATTATTTAGAGTTGGAATCGGCATTTCAGAATGTTCATTGCCTGACTCCGCCAGTGAATAATAGCGCAGGATTACAAATCCTCCGCAGCAGGGTCCTAGCCGTAGAGGATTACAAATCCGCAGCGGGGATTCAAAAGTAATTATGGGAAAAATTTACTCGCCGCCAAAAAAAGCGTATTGTAACATGTTTGCCCCCATTTGCAGCGCTTCTTTCCGTTTCTCTTCGGGGTCGTTGTGTACTTCCTTATCTTCCCAGCCGTCGCTCAAATCGGTTTCGTACGTGTATATACAAACCAATCTGCCTTCAACTATGATTCCGAAAGCCTGCGGACGTTTCCCGTCGTGTTCATGGATCTTCGGCAATCCGTTGAAACTGTATTTCTGATGAAAAACCGGGTGATCAAACGGCAATTCCACCATTTCGTTTCCGGGGAAAACTTTTTTCAGTTCGGTACGGATAAACTGGTCCATTCCGTAATTATCATCGATATGAAGAAAACCGCCGCCAAGCAGGTAGTTGCGCAAATTCTCGGCATCGTTTAAGGAGAAAACTACGTTTCCGTGTCCTGTCATGTGAATAAAAGGGTAGAACGCCAAATCCGGACTTCCAACATCTACATAAGGCACGTCTTTGGAAATGGTTGTTCCCAGATTCGTGTTTGAAAATTGGATCAAATTCGGTAATGCCGTTGGATTCGCATAATAATCGCCGCCGCCACTGTATTTCAGAACAGCAACCTGGTAAGTTCCCTGGGCGTAGCTGAAAACGCCGGAAAGCAATGCGAATATAAATGCCAATTTCTTCATTATCCGTGTATTTGTAGAACAACGGCAACCATTCCGGCCGTTT
>CAMLIF010000195.1 GCA_946479985.1 uncultured Flavobacteriales bacterium | reverse complement strand
GTCTGATGCCGTAGTTTGCTTAGAATCGTAAGTAAGACTCATTACTTTTTTGTCTTTGTCCCATTCAGCAGAAGAAATGCCTTTCTTATTTGCTGCGGTTTCGATAGTGCTTTTACACATTTCACAATTACCTGCCACCTTATAGGTTTCGGTTTTAGCATTTTTTATTGGGGTTGCGCAACTGGTGAATGCCAACAACAATGACAATCCCAGCATGAAGTGCTGTATCTTTTTCATAATATAAATTTTGTTGAATAACTATAGAATAATCCTCTTAACAGGATTACGAACCAAACCTGCCTTTCGACTGAAATTCTATATTAGAAATGAATCGTTCTGTATGTAGATCGGTTCTTTGTACCTGCCGGGTGGTAGATTCGGAGAGTAGCTTAATACTGCTTCAGGCATCACAATTATAGTATTTCGTATGAATCCGAAATCGAATTGTTTTTCTGCCAACACCTCCTTTTCAGGACTCTTATGGTCTAACTCCGATTGTTTTAACTGCTGATTGTCGAGCTTTAAAGAATAGATAATTTGTTCGCAACATTTTCTCTTTACGAAGACCACTTTCTTCGGGGTGATTGCTGCACAGGAGCAACTCATCCTGGATTTTGAACCAAATAGAGAAACATCAGCCAGCTTTCCGCCGCAATAATGAGTAGATACCGTCATTCCAAGAGCCGGAAGCAGGTACAGAACCATTATTAAAAGTGAAAGAATCCGTTTCATTCTGATTTTGATTGTTAGCAAATGTAAACCACCTGCTGTCTTAAAACAACTATTTTTAACTTATATTTTTGAAATCATTTGAGTTTTATGTGCCGGGAATCAGGTTTTGTTCACTATAACTTAGTATCTACTGATCCAATAACAATTTTATAACATTTCGGAGGTGTTTCTGCGTAAGTCTGGTTCAAAAATTGAAAGAACCGCACCCGAATTCCTATTTTTGAATGCTTATGAAACCCATTACTTTTTTTCTTGTCTGCTTACTTAGTTTTTCCTGCTCCATGGCACAAACCGGGAACTTAGTGCAGCAGGAAAAAGCGTTGTCTGCTGAGCACGATACTTCTTTGGTAAATGCGCTGAATAAACTTAGCTGGGAATACCGGCACACAAATGCAAAGAAGGCTTTGAGTTTCGGAGAACGAGCAGAACAACTAAGCCGCAAACTGCACTACAGTAACGGACTGGCATATTCTTACAAGAATCGCGGTGCTATTTATTCCGGCAGCGGCCAATACCCAAAAGCAAAGGTTTACCTCAATGAAGCATTGCAGCAATTCTCAGAACTGCACCACCAATCGGAAGTTGGTAATATCTACAATCTTTACGGCCTGATGTACTGGGAAACGGGGAAATACGACAGCGCGATAGTAAACTATGACAAAGCACTTCAGTTCTATAAACAGGTGGATGATCTTGAAGGAATTACCATAATATATAGTAACAGCGGGATTATTTATTACGAAACCGGTAAGTTCGACAAAGCACTGGCGCGTTATGTCAAAGCGCTAGACATCGCAGAAAAACGCAACGACCGCAGCACTCTGGCGAATATTCATACGAATATCGGGTTGGTTTACAACCAGCTTGGCAATTATTCCAGGGCACTTTATCACCAGAAAGCTTCTATGCACATTGAAACGAAGGGGGAAAACCTGTCCGGAATTGCTAAATCTTACACGAACATTGGAGTTACTTATTACCTCATGCAGAAACCCGACAGCTCATTGGTATATCATCAGAAAGCTTTACGGATTTACAGGCAAATAGATGAAAAGAAAGGAATTTCACAATCATTGCTGAACATTGGGAGTATTTATCACGACCGTGGCGATTTCACCAAAGCAAACAGCAATTACCTGCTGGCGCTGCCCATGAAAAGAAAAATGTCGGACCTGCTTGGCGAAACCATTGCACTCACCCACCTCGGACGACTTCGCATGGATCAGGGCATGAAAACCGAAGCAATAACATACCTTGATAATGCTTTTCGACAGGCACACAGCATTAAATCGCTGCAATACCAGGTAGAAACAAGTTATCTGCTTGCAAAGCTGCACGAAGAACTCGGCCATGAGAAAAAGGCAATGCTTTATTATAAGATCTATACTGCAGCCAATGAACGTTTTCTGCGTGAAAAATCAACAAACGAGCTCACGGACGTTATGATCGGCATGGCCACGAAAGGCAAACAGCAAAAGATCGCATCGCTGGAGAAAAAGATGACAAATGTATACAGCCAGGCGCTCATCATCGGAAGTATCATCTTCGTTTTGGTTAGTCTTGTTGTAATACTTCTGGTAAGAAGGCACAAAAAAGAAAAGCTGCGGCTTAAAACAGAACTGGCAGCACATACTGCGGCACTGATGGATTTTACACGTCAGCTGATTGCGAAGAATACAGAACTGCAATCGTTACAGGAACAGCTGGAAGAATCTTTGGGAGCTGAAAACAGAGTAGTATCTGAAGGTACAACACTCAGTCCCGAGCGCGTGGAAACATTGAATAAATTAGCATCGGCACGCATCGTTACCGATGAGGACTGGGAAACGTTCAAACAACTTTACACTTGTGTGCATCCGGGGTTTATGCTCCAGATGAAGGACTTGTATCCGGGAATTACACAGGCGGAATTGAGACTGTCGGCTTTGATTACGCTGCAGTTGTCGTCGAAAGAGATCGCTGCAATACTCGGCATTTCTGTTGAGAGCGTAAAGAAAGCACGTCAGCGGCTTCGTAAGAAAATGGAGTTAGACGCTGAACAGGATTTGGATGAAGTGTTGGTTGGGATTCTATAGTTAAAAGCGGAAGACATACTGATAAAACACATAGCCTCATAGTAAAGCACATTGATACATAGGATGCCCACGGAGAGCGCGAAGTGCACGAAGAAAATGTTCAACCACGGAAAAACCGTTCTGTTCTGTCCTCCCCCCGCCCCCTCCAACTTTAGTTTTGTATAAATAAGTAACTTGGATAAGATCAGGTTAAGTCAGGCTGA
>CAMLIF010000194.1 GCA_946479985.1 uncultured Flavobacteriales bacterium | reverse complement strand
TGGAAACATTTAGATGCCCGGACCAATATCGGTGTTTACCACGGAAGCATTATATGGGCAAAAATGGTCCAGAAGATCGATGCGTTCTCGAAACTCAATCAACGACGATTCAAATAATTTAAAAGATACTAGGTGTAAGGACCCGGACTTTCCGGATTTAAGAAGTTCTGCCCTTTTTCCGCCAAGATGAGTGGAAGTTTCACTTAAATATGTCAATCCGTCAGTTCAAAACCTCTGGCACAACACTTGACAAACTATTGCCGTCAAGGATGCAAAGCGCGTTTTAAAGGTCTGACCAAAATCCCTCTGCCATTTTGACCTAAATGAATTATATATGACTGATTTATTTCAACACCCGATAATAGTTTCTGCAAACATGGATGATGATGCAGAGTTTTTGCCTTTGTTGTCGCAAGATGATGAGGAGCAAATGAACAAAGAAATCTTCCCGGATGATCTTCCGATATTGCCGTTACGAAACAACGTACTCTTTCCAGGAGTATTGATACCGATTACAGTTGGCCGCGATAAATCTTTGCGTTTATTGCAGGAGGCGAACAAAGGACAAAAAATAATCGGCGTAGTTTCTCAGAAAGATCAGGAAAAAGAAAATCCGGAATTCAATGATTTACATTCCATTGGAACAGTTGCCCAAATTGTTCGTTTGCTGAAAATGCCTGACGGAACGTCAACAGTTATTCTTCAGGGAAAACGTCGTTTTGAGATTACTGAGCCATACCAAACGGAGCCGTTCATGCGTGCCAAAGTTCGCTTTTTGTCTGATGTTAAAACAAAACTAACGGCAAAAGCTGCGAAGGAACTGGATTTAATGAATCGTTCCATTAAGGATTTGGCATTGCAGATCATCAAAGATTCGCCAAACATACCTTCCGAAGCCGCATTCGCAATCGGAAATATTGATTCGCCCGTTTTCCTGGTGAATTTTATTTCATCGAATATGAATGCCGATGTTCCTAAGAAACAGGAATTGCTGGAGGAATTGGATTTCGGGAAACGTGCACGCCTGGTAATGGAGCATTTGACATTGGAATCGCAGCTGCTGGAAATGCGGAACGAAATTCAATCGAAAGTGCGCGATGATATGGATCGTCAGCAACGGGAGTATTTCCTGCATCAGCAAATCCGTACTATTCAGGATGAGTTGGGCGATAACCCACAAGAACAGGATGTGCGTGACCTGGAGTTACGAGCAACCAAGAAAAAATGGGATGAACGTGTGGCAAAATTGTTCAGGAAAGAATTGGATAAGCTGCGCAGAATGAATCCGCAGGGAGCTGAATATACCGTGCAGTTGAATTTCCTCGATACCTTGCTTGATCTGCCATGGAACGAATTTTCAAAAGACAATCTCGACTTGAAACACGCCGAGAAAATCCTGAACAAAGATCATTTCGGATTAGATAAAGTAAAAGAACGCATCCTGGAATATTTGGCAGTTCTGAAACTGAAGGGAGATATGAAATCACCGATCTTATGTTTCTACGGACCTCCGGGAGTTGGGAAAACCTCACTTGGTCGTTCAATTGCAAAAGCATTGGATAGAAATTACGTTCGTATGTCGCTGGGCGGTTTACATGACGAAGCTGAGATTCGTGGTCACAGAAAAACATATATCGGTGCAATGCCCGGGCGAGTAATCCAGAACCTGAAAAAATCCGGTTCCGCAAATCCTGTATTTGTTCTGGATGAGATTGATAAGTTAGGGCGCAGCAATCATGGCGACCCGACTTCTGCCATGTTAGAAGTTTTGGATCCGGAACAAAACAATGCGTTCTATGATAACTTCATTGAAACCGAATTCGATCTTTCGAAAGTGATGTTTATCGCAACTTCGAATAGCTTGTCTACGATACCGGGCCCGTTGCTCGATCGTATGGAGCTTATTGAAGTGACCGGTTATACCATTGAAGAGAAAATTGAAATTGCTAAGCAGCATTTACTGCCAAAACAATTGAAAGCACACGGAATTACCAAAAAGGAAATAACCGTTGACCGCAAAGTGATTGAGCGAATTATTGAGAATTACACTTACGAATCTGGGGTACGAGGTTTAGACAAACAATTGGCGAAACTGGCTCGCTCACGCGCCAAACAAGTCGCGCTGGGAGAGAAATTCACTGTGAAAGTGACGATGGAAGATTTGATTCCAATGCTTGGTCCGGGCAGAGAACGCACAAAATACATTAACAACGATGTTACCGGAGTTGTAACCGGTTTGGCCTGGACAAGTGTCGGCGGAGACATTCTCTTTATCGAATCGTCATTGACAAAAGGAAAAGGAAAGTTAACACTGACCGGAAACCTGGGCGATGTGATGAAAGAATCTGCAGTGATTGCTTTGGAGTTTTTGAAAGCCCACAGCGATTGGCTGCACCTGGAACAGGAGAAGTTTGACGAAACAAATGTACATATTCACGTTCCGGAAGGTGCAACACCGAAAGATGGCCCAAGCGCCGGAATCACGATGCTGACATCTCTTGCAAGTTCATTCACAGGTAGAAAAGTGAAACTGAATTTAGCAATGACAGGAGAAATTACCCTTCGTGGTGATGTGCTTCCTGTTGGCGGAATTAAAGAAAAAATTCTTGCTGCAAAACGTGCCGGAATTAAAGAAATTATTTTGTGTGCACGCAATAAACAGGATATAGATGATATCACACCGGAATACTTGAAAGGATTGAAATTCCATTTTGTAGAGAAAATGAGCCAGGTTTTAGAACTGGCTTTGGAGAAATAATTTTCTTAAGAGGAAAGAGAAAAAGAGGTTACTGAGCGGAGTCGAAGTGCCTCTTTTTATTTTCCACTCTTTCGCTCTTTCTTCTCCTTAATCTTTTTGGTTTTCCCCGGTTTGTACTGACTCACAAGAGTCGGGTAAGTCAAAGTGTCTGCTGCCGGAGGAATTTGCTCCCATTTCTTTGGAGCTTCCTCATGATAATATTCCGGTATTCCTGCGGTGACAACAGATTCTTCGACAGGTTCCGGAGCCATTATGTATCCGTCAACCTGCATTACATGCTCCTCTGTCCCTGAAATTGTTTTACATGCCATTTCACCTTCTACTTCCAAAACCATGGTTGGTTCAGCTTTTATCGTGAGGCGAACTTTAGGATTGTCACTGAATTTTAGAATATTCGAAGTAAGTGTGTCATTTTTATAATGCGAGCCGCCAATTGCTAATTTGAAAACTTCCTGGGTGAGATCACTCTTCTGAATCAGGATATCAAAATTTCCGTGAGCATCCGTTTTG
>CAMLIF010000193.1 GCA_946479985.1 uncultured Flavobacteriales bacterium | reverse complement strand
AACGCACAGCTCGTGTCGCTTACAGAACTGGAAGTTATTGTTGAAGTGGGCGACGAAGTGATCTACACCAAGCGGGTCCCGAAGGCAACGTGGGTTGCAACAGGCGGATCACTGACTAAAATCAGCCTGGATTATCCTTCGGAATATGTAAAGAACATGATTGCCGACGGAAATGCTCAAATATTGATCAGTTACAAATTCAAAGATTCCAAAAGCAGTACAATTAATGCGCACATTGACGCAACTGCGATCGTAGATCAGTACCTGAATGAGTATTACAAGAGCAGTGTCTCTCAAAGTTCAAGCGGGTGGTCGTTCTTAGGCTTTGGAAGCAGTAACAAATCGATGAAAACGTCTTATGATCAGCAGGTAAGTCAACAATACAACGCCAATAGCATCGCTAATACTACTATTGAAATGTATGATGCTGATGACCAAATGATGAAACAATTTGAAAGCATCTTCTTTCCTTCTCTTTCACAACAGGAAGCGATTCAGAATCACATCAACGCTGCCGAAAAAGCCAAACTTGAGGGAAAAACCGAATTGCAGGGTCTTCATGAGAATTATGTGAAAATGCTGCAACAGAACAACCCGAATTTAACGCCTAACATTGAAGCTGCCGTAGCTGCATTGGGCAAGAATGACTATGTTGGTTTTATTGCGAATGGTGTTCGTATAGGCAGTAATACAGGAAGCGGAAGTAATACCTATCGAAGAGTTTTGAACAGTAGCGAAATGTCGACCATGGCACAAAATTACAACCAGACTAAGGTTATTTCGATTCAACACGCCGTAACCCAACCGGTAACTACTAAAGAAGAAGTGTCGTTCAGAGCCACCCTGGGTTCCATTGATGCTATTCCGTTCCAGAGCAGCCTGTTTATGAGTGACGGATTCAACGTTTCGATGCAAAACGTGAACGGCGTTTTTGTCGGGCCAATAACTGCCAACGGAGCCTTTCACAAGAACAATATCTACGCCGGCACTTTAATGACGAAAATAGGCTCTTACCCGGTATACAGCGCACAAACTGTTACTGACGCGCTAAGTAACTACGAACCCGGAGAAGTCATTAACCTAACCCTTGTTGTTCCATCGAATGTTGGTCCGAACTGTTACCAGGAACAGCGTGTTCAGGTTACATTAGGAGCTTATCCGGTAAGGAACTAAGAATCAGGCGAAACAAAAAGTCGGGGTAAATAATTATTCGCCCCGACATTCGTTCATTACAATATTTCTTTACTCTTTCGTAATCGTATTGCCTGACATAGTTATAGCGCCATTTCGACAAAGAGCACGTCCTTCGAGGGTTGCTCCTGTATTAAAGGAAATGGATTGAAGCGCAATGACTGTTCCTTTGAATGACGAAGTGGTTCCAAAAGTAGCGGAGCTTCCAACCTGCCAGAAAATATTGGAAGCCTGTGCTCCTCCTGCAAGAATCACTTTTCTACCGGAAGTTGCTGTGAATGCCGAAGCAATCTGAATAACGAATACGGCGTCCGGATTCCCCAATGCATCAAACGTGACATTTCCCGAAGAAAGTGCCAGCGAAGATGTAGACTTGTACAGTCCGGGAGTGAGCGTCAAACCGCCGATATTTCCGGAAAGTGTTACAATATCTGTTGCAGTTCTGTCTTTAGCATTATCATAAGCCGCGGCAATATCAAGCTTCGACTGGTTCGCAGCTGCATCATTGATATGAAGCGTTCCGTTCAATATTCCCGGAGGAAATCCACCTACTGAAGTTCCGGGGCTAAGGCCTAAGTCGCCGGTTATAACGGTTGCTCCGGTATTGGTGACTCCTGATCCGGCAAGAATTGCGAAATTATCTGCAGCTCCCAATGGAACATCAGCCTGTATGGTAGTTTGTAATGGTATATGTGTTAGTGTTCCGGATGTGGCTGCAGGGCTGTCTTTCTTACAGGCGGTAGTAATGAACACCAGTGCAAGTGCAACAGCAGGCAGTAACTTATTAATAAACATAACGTGAATTGATCTGTGGAAGAATTTCCACAACAGGTGTAAGTTACGGATATTAACTCAATGTTCGACAAAGAGTTGACTGACTCAGGCAAGTATTGTGGTCGGGGCGAATAATTATTCGCCCCGACTTTTTGTTTTTTCACCAATCTATTTGCTGATCTTCCCCAATTTTTGAGCAAACAACGAAAATTATTTTTACTTATCTTTACAAAGATGCAAAATCGTTTAAAACATGAACTACACGATCTCATTTCAGGAAAGAGCCAAGTTAGGTTTGGAACAACTATCCACGCAGTCGCCGGTTACCTTAACAATGGCTTTAAAACAGGTTCAGAAGTTGAAAGCACAAAGCAAATCAGGGAACAAGAAGCAAAGAGACTAGAAGTTTTCATTTCAGAAAACAATTTTTGGGTAGATAATATAGATTTTTCTCAATACGTGAGTGAAGGTGCTGAACAAAGGGTCTTTTTAAAAGATTCCGAGCATGTTCTCAAACTAAATGACTCTATTTATTACAGTTCCTGGAAAGATTATTTTTATAATCTGTTATTCCATAACTTTTTCTTTACTGATACCGCCTACGAACTCATCGGTTTTACAAAAGAAAACAATATTCTCTATGCTGTTGTTCAACAATCATATGTTGCAATTACACAGAGTACAGACTTAAAACAGGTAAAAGCTTTTCTTGAGTCAAATGGTTTTATCAATACCCGGAACAATGATTACTTTAATCCGGATTTAGGCGTCATTTTAGAAGATTTACATGATGAGAACGTTTTAACAAGAAACGATGTTTTATATTTTATTGATACAGTTTTTTACATAACAGATGAATTTTGGGCAGGGCAGTAGCCCCCCTAACAACACATTGAAAGCAATATCAAAATAGAAAAACCGAGCCCCCTCCCTTTCGAGTTCACTTACATTACCTTTACCGGCAAACACAGGAATCAGACAAAAAAGTTGGTTCGGGCCAAATAATTATTCGCCCCGACCACGTCTATAAGCCAATCTTCCCTAATTTCTGAGGAATGCAATCAGCCCATTTACCTTTTTCAATTTGATTGTCGGTGTAGAGTTTGGCTAAGGCACCATCTTTATTCTCCCACAACAAGGAGGTACATTCTATGGAACGTCCGTCAAAGTATGCCGTGGAAATCCCGTTATAATCCGGAAGATCATAGTCATCGAACGCATCGATTCCTTTTTCTTTCCGCATTTTTTTACTCAGCTTTACTGCAGAACCTTTCATTCCACCTTCTCTGACATGGAACAAAACTTCAACAATTTGCGGCAAATTCTGCTGGACTGATGTGTTTTTAACGCGCTGAAATACTTTTCTTAAGACATCCT
>CAMLIF010000192.1 GCA_946479985.1 uncultured Flavobacteriales bacterium | reverse complement strand
TTCTGAGATTACATGCCACTTGGTTCCTGTCAAATCTTTCGTTTGAGCCGCGCCTGAAAGTGGTAGATAAAGGAATAATATTAAAAAAAGCGATTTCATAATTTAAGTTCAGTAAATGAAGATAAAAAATTATTTATAACAGAGCAATTACTTTCCTTCATCTACAGTCTGTGTTGCCGTCCAGGTCCATTTTTCGCCAGCCTTATTGGTGGTTTTTCCCTTAATCACATTGCCGGTAATTTTCCCTTTGTGTACCGAATAACTGTTGTTGTATCTCAGCGTAACCTTTTTTCCTTTTTGTGACCAGGTATAAGCCTCTTCTCCTTCACTATCAGGTGTTACTCCGGAATCTGAAAATGTCCCGTTAGAATGAAATTCAACGTAGCTCGATTCAATTTCCGGATGTGAAGATTCAAAAAACCAAACAGTTCCAGTGAGATCTTTTGTTTGGGAAAAGCCGGAGAAAGAACAGCTAAGGAATAGTAAGAAGACGAATGACTTCATGGCAAATTTGATTAATTAAAATTGATTCGAAAGGTATGTAAAAAAGTAAAAGATCTGGTTTTTGGAATGCGTTTTCTTAACTATTGAATGTCTTTCAGTAATTTTTTTTCGTCCAGATCTTTCAAAATCGCCTGAATGAATTTAACAGTCAGGGTTTGCGTAATGGTTCGCTTACTTCCGGAAAAAACTGCCCGGAGGAAAAATCGAAATAACCATTTTTTGAAACGCTGCAACAAACCCGATGCATAACGAGCTTTAATCCATTTGTCGGAAATGGTAGAATCTTTTTTCTCAGTTGCAGTTGAATCAGGTTGAATGATTTGTTGTGAAAGAGCGTCCAGAATGCATCTGAATCTTTTTTCAATGGTCGTTTCCAGTGAAAAAAGTATTTGCGGATTGTATTTCGGGCGGTCTGAAATACTGTAGACTCTTTTGTCAACCGCCGACAAACTAAATGCATTGTTTGCAATAAACGCACGGTTAGATTTGGTCAGTTCTTTGTCCAGTTGATGAGCTTTTAGTAAGTTCAAATCAGGAACAATAGGTAGATAAATGTGATCGTCTTTACTGTTCCGGAATCCGAATACGGAAATCATTTCAGTTGTCCAGTTTTTGTGAATAGGGTGAGGATTTTGTGCATCATAAGGAAGACTGAAAAAGAACCGAAAGAAATTTCGTGCATTATTCCTTCCCAAAAAGAAATCGTGTGTTCGGAAGTTGATGTCGAGGAAACCGCCGAATGCTTCAAACGAACCACTTGCAATTGGAAAGCGTTCGTCACCGGTGCGATTTCCCCGTTCATCGTAATAATGACGTTTCGGGTAGATTTGTCCCTTAACGTACTGGTGAGAAAGGTGGTCGATCATTTCCTTTCTTTTGATTTTCGACTGATTTCTCAGGATCCCGAATAAAGAGGGAACTAGTTCGGGAAGATCATTCTCAGGTGAATAGGGTTGGTTAGGTGTTACAGTGTCAGGAAATGGGTCGATCATTACCAATCCATAATTGTAATCTTCATTATTCGCCCGTTTTCTTACAATACTCAGTACTTCTCCGTAAGGCTCGTTATTTACCGCTCCGCCGTCAACGGTAATTGTTTCGTAGCTTTTTGGGAGATTCGTGAATACCAATCGTTTTTCAGGATCAGAATCCTCAGTTCCGAAGTCAGAAAAGATGCTTCTTTTGAGGGCATTCTGTATGTATTCATTACTAAAATACCCGAGTGGAAATTTTCTGAATTTTAAACCTAAAGGATATGCTCCTGTTGCAATAGTGGCCAGCTTCATTTTTGCAATTTCCTCGATGTTGTACGGATTAAACCAAAAGTATTTTTGCTGGTCCGTTGGTTTTCCTCCGTTCAACTTGTAGTGCGTGATCAGTGCATGTTCGTACGAGGTGTGGGTAGGCCGGTCACGGTGTTCACTGGTGGTAAAGGTTGAAAAATCCACCTCCAGCGGAATTCCTCTTAATACGGTGTGTGACAAGAGTATTTCTAAATTTTCTGAAACATACGATGGCAATTTTCTTACGTGCTGTTCCAATGTTCCTTCCCGGTAGTAGTCAAAAGCACGGTGGGCAATTCGATCAATTGAATCAGAGTTTAGAAACGATTGTACCATTTCGCTTTTTCCATTGATGTCGGCTGTATCCCATAGCTTCTCAAAGGTTAACAAAGATGAATCCTCATTGTCGTCCAAATGAACCCAGGAATCGTATAAAATGTTCATACGCCCATACGGATTTCTTAAAGGTTCTGTCACCGGATTGATCTTGTTACTAAGCATGTACAAGCCGCTCATCATAGTGGTCATTCCTCCGGCCGATGCTCCGCCCATCGCGTCAATAACAACTCTGTGCGTAGGAATCAACGCGGGATCGAATGTGGTTTTACCCGATTTTGCTTTCTCCCACAAGTCGAGAATTTCCAGCAGATAGTCCATTACTCCCGCCGAATAACATCCTGCTGAGACTGCTCCTGCCATTGTTAGACCAAGGTGGAAGGTTGGGGCAGTGCTTTGCGAATTGGTGACTGTATTGCTTAGTGACATCTGTGATTGCTTTTTGTTGATTAATGAAAGTGTTTTTTTTTTGCTGAAAATTCTCGACTGTTTTTTTGTGCTTTTAAAGTTGTCAAAAGGTTGGGGTTCTTCCTGCCGGCATCTTCGGAAGACCTTTCCCTTATTGATGAAACAAAGATACGGCCTCAAGTACGTAAAGGATTTACGGTCAAGTTTTCTGAATGAAAAAAAGTTTATTTTTTTGACTAATCCGTCCCCTGCTTTTCCGGAAAATCGCCGCCGGTCTTTTTACTCGGTTTTATATTCAAAATCCACTATTTTTCCACAATTTGATGAAACTTACCACTTTTTACCACTGGATCGATTGTGGCAGTATTTTCAATGAAATCAGTACTTTTGTATAATTGATTGAAACCTTTATAGCAATACTTGCGTTATAAGTTTTCAACAAAGTGTAACTAGGTGGTAAAAAGTGGGTTATTCTCCCTAATTTTACCCATTATTAAGCTATGGCTGGACTTGTAGGAGAATTTGAAGTAAAACTGGACGGAAAAGGAAGATTCCTCTTCCCGGCTGGCTTGCGCAAACAACTTTCTCCCGAAGCTCAGGAACAATTCATGTTGAACAAAGGTTTTGAAGACTGTTTGTCACTTTATCCGATGAATGAATGGGAGAAGTTGGCAGAGAAACTTTCAAAACTGAATTTGTTTAAACCGAAGAACCGTATGTTTTACCGTTTGTTCCATCAGGGAAGAGCGGAAGAGCACACGTCTGAACTCCAGTAACTTCCTGTGAGATCGTATGCCGTCGTCTGCTTGAAAAAAAAATGGCGGGGGGGGGGGGGGCGGGGGGTGGGGGGGGGGGGGGGGGGGGGG
>CAMLIF010000191.1 GCA_946479985.1 uncultured Flavobacteriales bacterium | reverse complement strand
TATCATTTGAAAGCGGCATAATGATGTTGATCGGACCAACCCATGCAGAAGTATCTATTCCGCCATTGACTACATCCGTACAAGTAGCCTGTATATATACTTCATACACACCACCACCTAATAAAGCAGTGTTGGCAATTGTATCTTCGAAATCGATTCCTGTAGCTGTTTCTTCCCAAGGAGTATTACCATTCATTCCATACTGGAAGTTAAACTCAATTACAGGATAGTTCGGATCAAACTCAGTCCAATCCCATGTCAAATCTAAGGTGTCCACACTGGAAGTACCGGCAAATAAAGTTGGATTGGCACAGAAAGGAGGAGTTGTAAACACATAATGGTAACCATCAGAGATCAAGCTATCCGCAGCACAATCCGAGTAAATAATTACTTCGTATGTTGTGTTTTGTTCCAGATTCAAAATGTCAGCATCCGAAGTAGAGTAATCGAAATCACCCAAAACTTCTGGTGCGTTGTTTGGATCAAAACCTTCTAAACCATAAATCAGGTTCCAGTCAGTTTCACCGTATAGACCAGCATCCCAGTTTAAAATTACTTCATTCGGGTAAATGTCTGCCGTTAAGTTTTGAACGTTCGGACAAAGTGCGTTGTAGAAATGGATACACGTGTTGTTGCTTAAGTAAGTATCATCGTAATTAGAAACTTCAATTGTTTCTACGTCACCTGCTGCTGCAATGTAAGAACCTAAACCGTTGTCATAGTTCGATTGAGAGCCACCAAAAATCACGTCGTCGTAAATATACCAGATCTCACCGGTCGCTTCACTGAAGATTACTTCAAAAGTTACGTTTTGTCCTGAAACAGTAGTGTAATGCGGGCGATTATCCCACTGAACGATGAAGTAGTTAGAACCACCAATTGTTACGGTTTCGTAGTACACATTTCCTTCCTCATCATCAAGGTCTGTGCTGAACACATCAAATCCTGCAAAGGAAGCGCCGTTGAATGACACCCATCCGTTGTTGGAAACAGTCATTTGATCAGAGTCTACCGTTTGGAATTGGATAGGGAACCCTGTTGTGATAACAGTTGTGGCATCATCAGTCAGGTTCAAAGCTGTTCCTGTAGTGGAAATGTCAATGAATCCCGGGCCACACTGACCATCATAAGTGAAAAATCCGGCATTGGTGGTGAATGCTTCGGGACCACTGAATTCAGATCCTACAGCACATCCTGCGGCAACATAGAATTCATATTCTGTATCGTGATCAAGATTTAATAATAGTGTAGAATCAGGATCAGTAGATGACATTGTCATTCCCGTACCCAATGTAAACCCAACCGGACCGTACTCAATATTCCATGAAGTTTCGTCACCTTGCGGTGTCCAGCTTACTTCGGCAGTATAGTAGTTGATCACGTCTACAGTTAATGCAGTTGGCGCACTTGGTTCACCGATTGTTAATGGGTAAGGAACACTTTCATTATTTAAAAAATCTTTAACAATGACAAAGTAATCACCTGCCAAAAGATCTGTAGGAATTGGACCGAAAGTAGCACCGTTATCAAGAGAGTAAGTGAACGGACCGGTACCACAGATTACAGCTGTTTGAGTAAATGAACCATTATTCAGGCCATTACAAGTTGCATCAATTGGTGCTAAAGTAACATCAACCTGGCTGATAATTACGTTAACTGCATCACGAACACTTGACGGACAGCCTGTTACATTTTCCTGAACATAATAAGTTGTGTTTGCTACAAGCGGAGGAGTATTATAAGTTGTTGTAGTTGCAAGTTCTGTTCCACCTGAAGCCATATCCCACCATGAGATTGTTGCCAATCCATAAGACGGTGTAGCGGAAAGTGTAGCGGAGTTTCCTGAACAAGTTCCAACGTCAACTGCAGTTGGTCCAGCTAGAGTAGGACATGCCACATTGAACAAAAAATCTTCGGTTTCACCATAACCATACGCCAAACACGGAGTAAGACTTGCGCCTGAGTATCCTTCCGCACATATTATGCGCATTACTGTATTGCCAGGAATTGCATTTGCAGGAATTGTGAAAGCTCCGGTAACCGTTCTTGGTCCGGCTGTAGTTGTGTTTTCAACAAATACCTGCTCGCCTGCATCGTTAAAGTTCCCGTTCTGATTAAAGTCAATCCAGATAGCGATACCGTTATTATAATAATTTGGGCCGTCACATTCGTCTTGGTCAATAGAGAAATTTACTGTTTGTCCAAGAGAAGCGGATGTAATTGGCGCGAGTGTTTTAAAGTTCGAGTAACGACCCAGAATAGATCCGGGTCCGGGTGCCGCAGCGGAACATCCGGCTGCGTTTGAATAAAGTGGGTCTGTTGAGCCGCCATTAACTGTTACGTTGTAAATTTCTTCATCAGCTGCGTTTGTTGGCGCACCAAGACAGTAACAATTTAAGAAAGGACTTAAGGTTACCTGGAAGGGAGCAGTAGTAGCATCCATTCCGCCACAGGTAACAATTACCTGATACCAGGTATCAGAAGTGATATTTGAAATGTAAGTTGAATTTGTTGCACCAAGGATATTTGCAAATGTTACACCATCGGATGATGATTGCCATTGGTAAGTTTGTCCTGTTCCGGACGTACCGCCGGTAATTGAAAGCGTGTTGTTAGTAGACGGACAAATTGGGTTTTGAGCGGCTTGCACAGTTCCTGCAGTTGGAGGACTAATACATGGTACGGCCGGAATAAATGTAATTCCACCAATGAACCCACGAGGATAATTTCCTGGGGTTGCCGGATAAGCTGTTCCTCCCCAGGAAATTCCGTCTCCTGTAAGCAGATTAACTCCATCTGCCGTGAAAGTGTTAACCCCACCTGTTAAGCTCATGTACTGGATTGTAGTTCCGGAGAATCCTAATCCGTAAGTAGCTCCAGCTGGAATGGTCAGCGACATTCCGGAAATTGCTGTAACAATACCGTTGGCAGTATTCGAGTTTACAGTTGCAGACCCGGCAAGAATCCAACCATTTTGACCTGCACCCACAGTGCCTAAACTCCACGGGGCGGCATTGTCATTTACCGCTGTGGTATTGTACAATAGTTCAAGATTGTTCGTCGCGGATGTTCCTAAATGACAGCTAATATCGGTAATGATAATGTCATAGGCATTCGTGTTTTGAACATTAAACGTAACGGAACCATTACCGTTGTTGTTGATGTGATTCGTTGTAATAGTTGTTTGGCCATAGGAGATGACCCAAAACAAACTAACGACAAATCCGAATAGAAGTTGTTTCATAATAGAGTAATTTGATCGTTAAAAATAAACTAATTCCAGTCTTTAAAAAAATTAAAGTTAGATATTTCACGGATTATTCATCTTTATGTTTTGGACCAAGTTATTTAACATTTTGAGGATACACAAAAAAAGCCCTGACGATGATGTCAGGGCTTTCCTATTTTGTTTTGATTCTGTTACTGAACCACTACACGGAATAC
>CAMLIF010000190.1 GCA_946479985.1 uncultured Flavobacteriales bacterium | reverse complement strand
ATGCATATTTGGCAACTTTGACAGAATCTTTTCTGAAACGCCACTCCAAATGTTCCTGCGCATAAGCATAGCTTCGCTGATTTTCAATGGACAGGTTGCTTTTGATGACTTCCATCAACTGAACAACATCGTTGTTTGAACCCTGCGGTAATGAATATCCGGCTGAGTCGATCATGCGCCATTCGGAAATAACATCTGTAAAATCTTCCAGCTGAACTCCAGCGCCGACTTTCAGGATATTCTGGTGATCCGATCCACGGGTATATTCTTTCAGAGTGAAATTTGCATCGTGATAAACGGTGAAAATGGTAGCATTCAGTTCATTCCTGGCGTGGTTCAAAAATGTTCCAACCCCGAGAACAGCAATTGAATCGCCATACTCTTCTTTGGAAGGATCTGTTTCCAGTTCATTTATATAATATTGTCCCTGGATGTCGAAGTTCTCTGATTCGTTTGAATTAAAAGCGGTGAAATAAGTTGTTCCCTGGTATTTTCTTCCTCCGTAATAAAGCGAAGTACCAACTGTTGAGGTTAAAAAGCGTGTATCTTCCTGGCCGTCGAAATAAATATTGAAGGAGAACGCTTCACTAGATGTTCCGAAATCAGTTTGCTGTGTCTGCGGTTCAAATTTGAAACGATTGGAAGAGATATGACCGAGTACCGACCATTGCCATTTTTCCGTGATATCGTAAGTTGTGAGAAACTGGGCGTCCCAGAATACCGGATTGTAATTTCCTTTGGTTGGAAGCGAATTCAGCAAGTAGCCGTTTGCGCGGTAACGGGTCCCGAATAAAACCCGGAAACGTTCACCGAACTTATCTTCATACTGAGCTTCCATTCCAAGCGCACCAACTAAGAATGTTGCGTGCAGAGAATCGGGTCTTTTGTAGCGAATATCGAGAACAGAACTCAGTTTATCGCCATAAAGTGCCTGGAATCCACCAGCGGAAAATGCAATATCCTGTACCAAAAGCGAATTGATGAAACTCATTCCTTCCTGCTGGCCGGAACGGGTTAAAAACGGGCGGTTAACCAAAAAACCGTTTACGTAAACCAGGTTTTCATCGTAGTTTCCACCACGCACGTTGTAATTGGATGTTAATTCATTGGACGAACTGGCTCCAACCTGGGTAAGAGTTATCAATCTCTCTACTCCGCCGTTACCGGGCAGACTTGTCAAAGCGGGGGCTCTGATCGGATCTAATTCAAATGGTTTCTCACCAACCACAACTTCAGTAATGTAAGTTTCATTTACTTCCATTGTTTTCAGCCTGAACTCCGCAGCCTCAGGAAAAGCCACCATGCGAATGTCGGGATTGATTCCGAGATCTATCTTTAAAGTGTGGTTGCCGGGACGAGCATCGAACTCAAACTCTCCTTTTTTATTGGTGTAGCTAACAAGTGAATCTTTCCCCGGATCGAGGATCACTTTTAAATCAGGATATGCTTTCTTTTCTTTATCAAGAATCTTTCCCGTAACGTGAACGGTTTGCGAAAAGCTCCAAAAGCTCAGGAAAAAGGACAGAAAAAGTAGACCAGTTTTAAATTTCATCAGTTTGAAAACGCAGGGGAGCCGAAATTAGTGTATTCTTTCGGTGATTTAACAACGAATGGCAAGTAAATTTGCATTCAAAGGCTCCAATCCTTCATAAATTGCTGCGAAAAGCGGTTTGTAATTTCCCGACGGAGCAAAATGCAGCCAATGGAAATATCGTTCTTGCAATCCGGCAGAAGGGAATAGTTTATCTCCCAATCCGTCAAGCTGTTTCAGCTGAACTTCGTTTTTTTGTTTCACCTGTTTCAAAACACGCTGTTCGAAATTCTCGATCTGTTTTTGCAAACGAACCATTTCTGCTTCGGCAAAAGATTCGAGCGATTTATCTGTTTCAGCCGCTTTGGTATGCATTTCCGATTTCAGTTTATCTGTTGCCGATTGAATGGCAGAAAAATCGGTTTCACCACTACTCCATTTTTGAAGCATTTCCTTTTTCAGAAGTTCTTTATCGCCAGCAAAATCCTGCCAGGTCAAATTTAACGCGTCCAGTTTCTTTGTGGTGTTCTGATCAACGAGAATTACCGAATTGCGCTGGGAAATAATGGGAAACAGGGTGTTCTTCGATTCAAAAACGCCTTTCAACTGGAGCCAGTAAGCCATTTCACCACCACCACCAACGTAGCAGATATTCGGGAGAATGGTTTCCTGGTAAACAGGCCGTAAAATAACATTCGGAGAAAACGATTCCGGTTGATCAGCAACCATTTTCATCATTTCCACTTCGGAAAACACTTCGCCATCGGCTGCAAATCCGTTGTCCACTCTATCAATCCGCGAACGTTTACCGTCTTTCAGTAAAAACAAATTACACGAACGCGAAACCGCCTGAGCCGAAAAGCCTAAAGCTTCGAGCTTTTTGTTTTGATCCTGTACAGCCTGGAAACTCGCTTCCGATTCCAATTCTTTTTCTAGAACCGGAACAAATAATTTCTTCAACTCGTATGTATCAGGTTGAAGAACCAGAACACCGTAATCGGCAAATAGTTTGGTTAAGAATTCCTGAGTGAAATCGGCGTAAGAGCCTTTCAATTCTAAGTTCAACAAAGCAGCAATCTCCGGTTCAGGTTCTTTTCCTTCGAAGAAAGCTTTCAACTGGTTCCATGATTCATGCAAATCTTCTGTCGACATTCTGCCAACAGGCCCCGTTTGTTCCGTTTCCCAGCTTATTGTCTGACCGAATAAATGAGCACTTTTGATTTCCTCGTGATCATGGTCTTCACTCGCCATCCAAAAAACAGGAACGGCTTTAATATCCGCCGAGTCAGCATTGAATTGTTCCACCAATCGCGCTACATGCAAAACTTTGTAAACCAGGTAAAGTGGTCCGCCGGCAAATGTTAGCTGATGTCCGGTTGTGATAGTAACCGTATTCTCCCTGCTCAGCAAGTCGAGGTTTTTCAGCTGGCTTTCAGAAGCGATGTTTTCGATTTGAGATTTCCATTCTGACACCAAAGTTGATCGGTTCGCTTTTGAGTACACCGATAGTTTTTCCTTTGCCTGGGCTGCTAAATCGGTTATTGAACTCAACGGTCGGTTTAACAAAGATGCAAATCTATTTTGATCAGCAAAGGCTGTTGAAAATGCGGAAAACTGTTTGAATTCGCTGCGTGATGCTTCTGAAAATCTCATGGCGTAAAATTAACCATTCGCGCGTTAACGGGGTTTCTGTTTGATGAGAAAACAACAACTATTTAACAGGGTAACTAATTTTGAGAATAGGAGAATGGAAGCTCAAGAGGAAACTAAAACGAAAGATGTGTGGAAATATTAACCGCGAAATGAGTGAAGGAATTACAACTAAAGATGACTCAGTATAAGAAAATGAAAGAGACAAAACAGTAAAGAATAAAGGATACGCGGAAATATTAACCGCAAAGTGCCTTTAGGTTTAAAATAGAAAAACTGATAACTTTCTGAAGAACCAGAGAAAGAA
>CAMLIF010000189.1 GCA_946479985.1 uncultured Flavobacteriales bacterium | reverse complement strand
TAAGCATGTTCAGAATACTCAGAGACATGTGCAGACAATTCAAAGCCATGTGAATCAAATTCACAGGCATGTGCAGAAAATTCAGAGACGTGTGCAGAGAATTCAAAGCCATGTGAAACAAATTCAAAGACGTGTGCAGACAATTCAAAGGGGAGTGTTGGGAGTGTTCAACGAACTGTGTCATTGTTGTCATCCATTCCAATAATACCTCCAAAAATGAATCAGTTTCCTATCCCGTAAATTGTATCTTTGGCCGCAGGCGAACCCCACAATACGCCCGTAAATGCAATGAATGGTTTAAAATACATAACACTTGTACTCTTTGTTTTATGCGGGATCCAAACCTTTGGTCAAACCAATAAAAGTGTTTCGGATGCCGAACGTCATGCACGTTATCATTTAAGTATCGCTGAAAAGTTAATTCTTACAAATGCCGATTCCTCGCTGTTTCATGCATTGCAAGCAAAAAAACACCTTCCCGAAATCAAAAAAGCCGAACTGAAAGTTCAGATTCTGCAAGCTGTTGGAGAAGGGTACAGGTTTACCGACGATTTAACGAATGGATTGAAGTATTACCTCAAAGCCAAGTCGATGGTAGATTTGGCAATGGCAGATAAGCCCGGCATCAATCTGAACCTGCTCCGGGCCGATGTGCGCATTAAGATCGGAACACTCTATCTCGCGCTCAAGAATTTTGCAACCTGTATTGCTTATGAGGAAGAAGCCCTGGAAATATTGGAAAAAGCCGACAAACAGACTCCGAAACCGGAATTAGCCGTTCGCAAACTGAAGGTTTACAACAATATGGCAGCTGCGTTTATCAGTCAGCAGGATTTTGAAAAAGCGCTGGTTTATTTCCGCAATGCGCTCGATCTGAATGAAATCGTTGACGATGCCAGCTTTGAAGGATCGATCCTGAACAATATCGGGATCTGTCATTTGGAACTGAAACAACTCGACCTCGCAAGTCATTACTTTCAAAAATCACTCAGTATCAGAACAGAGATCAAGGATTTGAAAGGGCAGGCTCAAGTATTGAATAATCTAGGCAAGAACGAAGCGTTGCGGCACGATTTCAAAAGAGCATTGAACTATTTTAACCGGGCACATGAGCTGAGTGAGAAAACAGGAAACAATGCTTCGAAGCTGGTTTCGCTGGAATCGCTTTCACTGATTCACGACAGTTTGGGAAATTACAAAGAAGCGCTTCGTTATCACCGCGCATTCAAATCGCTGAACGATCAGATCTTCAACCTTGAAACCAAAACCTCCATTGCTGCCCTGGAGCAGACACATCAGCGCGAACAGGATAAAAAAGCATACGAATTGAAGTTGAAGCAGAACGAATCAGACAAGCTTCGCAGCCTGGTACTGGTGGTGGCGCTTTTCCTTGTTCTGGTCGTAGCCGTACTAATCATTTTTGTTATGCGCAGCCGGATCCGAACTGCAAGGCTTAACGAAGAAAAATTGACACTTGAACGCGAAAACCTCGATTTAACGCATAAAACACTCGAAGACAACCTCGAATTTAAAGAGCGCGAGTTAACGGCAAAAGCATTGTATCTTTTGAAGAATAACGAACTTATGACACGGGTTACCGATAATCTCCAGAAAGTGAAACACTCACTCAATAAAGAGAACTATCAATTGATCCAGGAAATAATCAATGATCTTCAAACCGGTCAGCGGAGCCAGGGCTGGGATGAATTCGAGATGCATTTTACGCGCGTACACTCTCAATTCTACCAGGCACTGCAGGAGAAATTTCCGTCGCTCACCTCCAACGAAAAGAAACTGTGTGCTTTCCTGCGTTTAAATATGTCCACCAAAGATATTTCAGCGGTAACCAATCAATCGGTAAACAGCATTACCGTTGCCCGAACGCGTCTCCGCAAAAAACTGGGTATAGACGGCGAAGACGTACACCTGATTAATTTCCTGATGAACTTAGAGAATTGCTGATCAATCACAAGTTACCGTGAGGAACCAACAATAGTATCGGGATTCGGGTTTCGCCCTTCGGAGGGGAGTTCTGTATATTAAACACCCAAACTTCTGTTATAGGATTTATATTGCTACGAATGCACGAATTGAAATTATCATTAAGCATATTTGAATCGGCCACTAGTGGCCGCGAATTCGTGCATTCGTGGCAATTCTTTTTATAATATCAATTCTGATATAAACGGCTGGGTGCGTTTGATACATAATTACCCTTCGAAGGCTATGTATTGAGCCTGCCAAAATCGGGATTAACGCTTACGCCGAAGCTTCAGCGTAGGTGCTAAGGGGGAGGGCAGAGGATTTGAAGAAGATAAGACCGGGCATCCATACATCAGAACCCTTCACGTTCCTTCAACCATTCATCCCATTCATAACTCATAACGCAGTATTCGTGTTTCATTTCATAAACACCTGTTTAAAAGACCTTTAATTAATCCTGTATTGTAAATGTAATACCCTTTCTTCATCATGTACTGTCTTTGTAATGAGAGAAATAAACCTTCTCCGGATGAATCATTTTACTTTCGGCTCAGGGTTGTGAAGAACCATTTTTAAAGATGTTCCGCAATCCGGCTTTAACTTATTATACAGAATCAAAATGAAAAAGAAAGTAGTAATCATTGCGGGATTTGTAGCATTGTCACATGTCAGTTTTTCCCAGTTCATCGTTAAGAATTCCTATTTCGAAACGCAGGGAGTTTCAAATAGCGGAGAAGTAGCCGGTTATGAAGAATGGACAGGTCCTTTTTCCATCTGGACACCCGAAACCCAGCAAGTAGAAGTAATTGGCGGAATTGCTCCCGGAAACGGAGTAGGTGGAGGAGTAACCTTTTCATCGAACGGGAACTTCCTTTCAGGATCTGCACTCGCAACTGATAAAGTTGAAATGGCACGTTACAACAGGTCAACCGATACCTGGACTACCCTGGGAAGTCTTGGTGTTGCAATGGATACAGCGCGAAGCGGCGGATATTGTATTTCCGGTGATGGAAACACAGTAGTAGGAAATGCATGGGTTGGTGGTTCTACAAACGCAGTTGCCTGGAACGAAACAGAAGGAATAATTGATTTGGGAACATTGTTCGCCGCAAGAAGTACGCGAGGAAATGTTGTAAGTCATGACGGATCTGTAGTTGCAGGCTGGCAGGATTTCAACGGCCCCTGGAAATCGGCGGTATGGAGAAAAAATCCAGCCGGTGGCTACTTCCCGAACGAATACATTTTACTGGACCCCAACGGTGATCCGAATGATGAGTACAACCAAATGGGAGAGTGTACTGCAATTTCAAGCGATGGAAACTGGATTGGCGGCGCAGGCGATTATGCTAACAATAACAACGCATGGATCTGGAGCCAGGCAACCGGAGTGGTAGATCTCGGAACACTTTCTCCCGGAGCTCAGGCTTACGTTGCAGCTCTAAGTAATGACGGTTCCGTTGCAGTTGGTCGTATCCAGATCGGGCCATGGGATCCGGAAATTCCGTTTATCTGGACACTGGCAACCGGAATGGTAAACCTGAATGATTATGCACATGATGTTTTGGGACTGCAAACAGGAAATAAATTAATCTACTCGGCAAACTGCATGTCGGCAAGTGGAGATTACATTGCCGGTTACGGATATGATAC
>CAMLIF010000188.1 GCA_946479985.1 uncultured Flavobacteriales bacterium | reverse complement strand
CTATGAAATTCCGAATCAGTCGTTCTTTAAAGGTTTCTTTCAGTCGATCGTCCCATATTTTGATCAGCCCGATTTCTTTACTCCGCGCATTGCAGAATTGAAAACTTCTGAGGCCATTGAATTACTGCTCCGGCTCGACAATTCATTCATTGGTTTCCTATTCGATTTCAACGAACCCCACAAGATAGATCTGGAATGTTTCATGAAAAAGAACTTCCTGTTTAATATCCCGCTGGCAGAGTTCGCACGGTTAACCGGAAGAAGTCTTTCCACTTTCAAACGCGATTTCGCCAAAACATTCGAAGAAACACCAGAGAAATGGCTACGTAAAAAACGACTGTCGGAAGCACATACCCTTCTTCAGTTTCAGCAGCAAAAGCCTTCAGATGTTTATCTGCAGGTAGGTTTTGAGAATTTCTCGCATTTTTCTACCGCTTTTAAATCGGAGTTCGGGTATAGTCCTTCGAATATTGGAAAACAAATTTGGTTTCTCCACTAAATCGCGCAGCGTTAGCGAGCACGAAATTCGTGCATTCGCGGGATACCGGCTTACCGCGAATTCGCGAATTGGCTCCGTTAACACTTCGCAAAAACGGTTATACAAGTGTTGGGTGCTTATTTCTCCCTAATCCTCTCTCAAGGCGGAAACTTCATTTCCACAATTCATTTTGCGTATCTTCGTTCAATGAAAATCCTCTTCGCATCTTCTAACGAAAACAAAATCAAAGAAATCAAAGCACTTCTTCCGGAAGGAATTGAACTGGTTTCTTTGGCAGATATTGATTTCCACGAAGAAATTCCAGAAACGTCGCCAACAATCGAAGAAAATGCCATTCAAAAAGCAACTTTTCTGGCCGACAAGCTTTCCATTCCCTGCTTTGCCGATGATACTGGTTTGGTTATACCAAAATTAAAAGGCGAGCCCGGAGTTTACTCGGCACGCTATGCAGGTGAGCAGCGAAATGCGGATGACAACATGAACCTGGTTTTACAGAAACTCGAAAACAGAACGGCACGATCGGCACATTTCCTAACGGTAATTGCCCTGCATATTTTCAATAAAACAGTTGTTTTTGAAGGTCAGGTTGATGGCACAATTACTACTGAAAAGCGAGGAACTAACGGATTTGGTTACGATCCGATATTTGTTCCGGAAAACGAAACACGGACTTTCGCTGAAATGAGCTCAGAAGAAAAAAATGCCATAAGTCACCGCGGAAGAGCCCTTGTAAAAATGATCGATTTTCTGGGACAGCTGACATTGGAAAATTAAGATTTCCTTCCTGAGATTTAAAGGTGTCGGATCGGTTGAAAAATAACTCTTCCTGCTATTGATATTACAAGGCGCAAACAGTAAATTTGCCCGCATGCAACCCGAAGATGTTTCGGCTTCATTTAAATTGTAATTGATCATATGGCAAATCCAAATTCAACAATCTTATACACGTTGACAGACGAAGCACCGGCTTTGGCAACGTATTCTTTTTTACCAATTGTGAAAGCTTTCGCTTCTACCGCAGGTATTTCAGTAGATTCAAGAGACATTTCCCTTGCAGGAAGAATTTTATCTGCATTTCCTGAAGCATTGTCAGCAGATCAAAAAGTAAATGATTCATTATCTGAATTGGGTAAACTGGCAACAACACCAGAAGCCAACATTATCAAACTGCCAAATATTTCTGCATCTATTCCGCAGTTGAAAGAAGCAATTGCCGAATTGCAGTCGAAAGGATTCAATATTCCTTCATACACTGATACTCCTTCAACAGAAGAAGAAAAGGCAGCAAAAACGAAATACGATAAGATTAAAGGAAGTGCGGTAAATCCGGTTCTTCGTGAAGGAAATTCTGACCGAAGAGCTCCGAAAGCAGTAAAAAACTACGCCAGAAAACATCCGCATTCCATGGGTGCCTGGTCGGCCGATTCTAAAACACACGTTGCAAGCATGCCAAACGGCGATTTCTACGGAAGTGAGGTTTCTGTAGTTGTTCCTGCTGCAACTGATGTTCGCATCGAATTAGTGAACAACACCGGAAACATTACTGTTTTAAAAGAAAAAACAAGTTTGAAAGATGGTGAAATCATCGACGGATCTGTTATGAGCCAAAAAGCATTGAGATCTTATCTTGCCAAAGAAATAGCTGATGCGAAAGCAAATAATCTTTTACTTTCTGTTCACCTGAAAGCAACAATGATGAAAGTTTCGGACCCGATTATTTTCGGAAATGTAGTTTCGGTTTTCTTCCAAGATGTTTATACAAAACATGCTGCAACATTTGCTGAATTAGGAATTAATCCGAACAACGGATTAGGCGATTTATACGCTCGCATTGAGAATTCGCCAAAGAAAGCTGAAATAATCGCTGACATAGAAGCTGAATACGCCAACAACCCGGCAATTGCCATGGTGAATTCTGAAAAAGGAATTACCAATCTTCATGTTCCGAGCGATGTAATTATCGACGCATCTGTTCCGGCCGCAATTCGTACATCCGGAAAAATGTGGAATAAAGAAGGAAAATTGCAGGACACGAAAATGATCATTCCGGATCGTGCTTACGCCGGAGTTTATCAATCGGCAATTGATTTCTGTAAGAAAAACGGAGCTTTAGACCCTACAACAATGGGATCAGTTCCGAATGTTGGTTTAATGGCTCAGGCAGCTGAAGAATACGGTTCACACGATAAAACTTTCCAGGTAGCTGAGAACGGTGTTGTGCGAGTTGTTGATGCAAACGGAAATGTGTTGATGCAACACGATGTGGAAGCCGGAGATATCTGGAGAATGTGCCAGACAAAAGATGCTCCTGTTCGCGACTGGGTTAAATTAGCTGTTAACAGAGCTCGTTTAAGTGATACTCCTGCCGTTTTCTGGTTAGACAGCAATAGAGCACATGACAGAGAATTGATTAAAAAAGTGGAGTTGTATCTGAAAGATCACGATACAAACGGCCTGGATATCCGCATTATGAATCCGAGTGACGCAACAACTTTCTCACTGGAACGAATTGTAAAAGGATTGGATACTATTTCTGTCACTGGTAACGTTCTGCGTGACTATAACACGGATTTATTCCCTATTCTTGAAGTTGGAACTTCAGCAAAAATGCTCTCTATTGTTCCGTTAATGAATGGTGGAGGATTATTTGAAACCGGTGCGGGAGGTTCTGCACCGAAACACGTAGAGCAATTCTTAGAAGAAGGATACTTGCGCTGGGATTCTCTGGGTGAATTTTTAGCGCTGGCAGTTTCTTTCGAACACATGTATCAAACAACGGGAAATACGAAAGCGAAAGTTTTGGGAGAAACCTTAGACGCAGCGACAGAGAAGTTTCTTGAAAACGATAAAAGCCCAGCGCGTAAAGTTGGCGAAATTGATAACCGCGGAAGTCATTTCTTCCTGACGTTGTACTGGGCACAAGCGCTTGCTGGACAAAATAACGATGCAGAGTTGAAAGCACACTTTACTCCGATAGCTGAGGCTTTGGCTGCAAACGAGTCGAAGATCAATGAAGAATTAATCAAAGCACAAGGGAAAGCGGTAAACATTAATGGTTACTACAAACCGTCAGTAGATTTGGTAACTGCTGCAATGCGTCCGAGTGAAACATTAAACGCAATTATCGAAAAAATCTAATTAACAGAACAAAAAAACGCTGCAGAAACCGAGGTTCCTGCAGCGTTTATTAAGAATGATCTGATCTATATTAGATCGCACATTCACGTGCGTAATCCCCACCAATGTCTGAACCACTTGTTTCCTGCTCATTACATTTTGTTTCTGCACGTGGCTGTGAGTCTTTAAACGTATAAGTTCCGTCAGATACGGT
>CAMLIF010000187.1 GCA_946479985.1 uncultured Flavobacteriales bacterium | reverse complement strand
AATCTTCGGCTGCGGCCCACCCTGTTCCTACACAAGCAGGAAAACGATTCCCCCAGTTAAAGGTCAGTGTTCTGGCAAACTGATTAGTGGCTGCAATATTTACAGCTGAAAATGTAATAGTGCGTGCTACATCGGGGCCGTTTCCGGAACCGGAACCAAAACAATTCCCGCCGCCTGTATTTCCTCCTGCAACCAGTGATTTTGTTCCCGTAGTTTTATTCGGAGAAAGTGTAGCTTCTGATAATGCCTGGGCACTTGCCCCTGAGCCCGTATAAGCCCAGGTATCGGCAGGTTCGCCGCCCTGAAATGCGACAGTAATTTGTGCCTGACTGTGAGAGACGAAAAAAACAACTGCTAACACAGCAGGTATTCCTGTTAAATATCTCTTCGTAAGCGAGCGAAAATTCATACGGATCTTTCCTTTTACGGTGCAAAGGTAGGGCATTCCAAAAGAATGAAACGTTAACAAAGGCACAAGTAAATGTTAAGTTCGAAAGGTATATCGATTTAGTGAGATCGATTGTTGAAAAGAAGATTCTTTCAGCTGCAAAATGGCTCTCCGAACTTCTCCATAATCTAAAGAAACAGGGACAGGATAACTGCCACAGATGATTCATGATGAAATCAATAGACAGGAAGAAATAATATCGTTTTCACGAACAGTTTGTTGCTGCCTGTTTCTGGTTTAGAAACAGAAGATTACACTGCTTGTCCGTTTTTTTCTGTTTGCTAAAGCCGGTTAAGTGAGTATTCTCCTTCCGATTTTACCGGTAAAAAGGGAGAATTAACCTTATATTTAACGTTTAAATATTTTAAGTATCAAGCATGACAAAATCTCCGATCGACAAACTCTTAAAACCTGTTCACCGTTTTATACACCAGGAATTTACCGGAGGAATTGTGCTTTTTATCAGTGTGGTAATAGCCATAGTATGGGCCAACTCACCGTGGTCGGAATCGTACCATCATTTATGGGAAACCACCTTCTCAATAGAGTTAAACGGGAATAGTTTCAGTCATCCGCTGCACGTATGGATTAACGATGGCTTAATGGCATTATTCTTTTTCGTCATCGGTCTGGAACTCAAGCGCGAATTCATGGCCGGAGAACTCTCTACTGCAAAAAAAGCTTCATTGCCGATGATAGCAGCACTTGGCGGAATGATCGTTCCTGCTTTGATATATGTAGTAATAAACATCAATTCAGGCGCGGTAAAGGGGTGGGGAATACCAATGGCAACAGATATAGCCTTTGCCCTTGCATTATTGTCGTTGGCAGGTAAGCACATTCCTACTTCGGTGAAGGTGTTTCTTTCTGCCCTCGCGGTGGCCGATGACCTCGGAGCTGTTTTGGTGATTGCTTTCTTTTACACATCGCATATAGCTTTTCTTCCGCTTCTAATTGCCTTAGCGCTCCTGCTTTTTCTATCGCTTGGCAATATTTTAGGAGTACGGAGTGTATTTTTCTACCTTCTTTTAGGAATAGCAGTTTGGGTATGTTTTCTTTTCTCGGGGGTTCATGCTACCATTGCAGGAGTTTTAGTGGCATTTACTATTCCGGCACGGACTAAGATCGACGAGCTGGAGTTTGCCCGTAAAACGCGTGAACAATTAGAAGAGTTTGAAGAGCAAATCCCCCTGAACAGTACCTTAACGACGAGTGAACAGCACGATACTATCCAGCAAATGAAAAAACTTTGCCTGGATGCCGAAACACCGCTGCAAAAAATTGAAGACAAGCTGCATCCCTGGGTAGCATTTGTTATCATGCCTTTGTTCGCACTATCGAATGCCGGAATGATCATACACGGTGATTTTCTTTCTTCTCTCGGAAATTCGGTGAGTCTGGGAATTATCATTGGACTTCTCGCAGGGAAATTCATCGGTGTATTTTCCTTTACCTGGCTTGCAGTTCGATTCAAAATTTCGGATCTGCCCGAACAGGCTAACTGGATGCATATAGTTGGTGTAGCTGTTCTTGCAGGTGTCGGGTTTACCATGTCTCTTTTTGTAACAGGTCTCGCATTTGCTGATGCCGCTTTAATCGACCAAGCGAAATACGGGATATTGACAGCTTCTTTTGTGGCCGGCGTAACTGGTGTTTTTCTTCTTAAAATGACAAAAAAAGCACCAAAGATTTCCCGATAATGTTATCTTGCTAAGCAAAAGAAGAACTATGACTCAAAGTGATTTACTGGGAGAACTGAAGCGGTCCGTAGTTCGCCGGTTTAATCTGCGGCATGATCAGGCAGACGAAGCAGAAGTGATTGATTCCATTACCCGGAACTCTGATTTTAGAGGTGCAAACCTATGGACATTAATATTTGCCATCCTCATCGCTTCAATCGGTCTGAATATGAATTCAGCCGCCGTTATTATCGGGGCCATGCTGATCTCACCGCTTATGGGACCTATCATGGGAATTGGTCTTGGAATCGGGACAAATAATTTCGAGCTGGTAAAAAAAGGGCTTCGCAACCTGGTGATAGCAACAGTTATCAGTATCGGAACATCAGCAATTTACTTTTGGCTTACTCCCATTCACACGGCACAAAGTGAGCTACTGGCCAGAACAACACCATCGGTTTGGGATGTTTTCATCGCTTTTTTCGGTGGTTTGGCCGGAGTTGTTGCTGCCACAAGAAAAGAGAAAAGCAATGCTATTCCCGGTGTAGCTATTGCAACAGCTTTAATGCCTCCGCTGTGTACTGCAGGTTTTGGGCTTGCCACAGGACAACTTTACTACTTTCTTGGCGCACTCTATTTATATTGTATCAACAGCATTTTCATTTGTATCAGTACATTCATGATCATCAGGCTGATGAAATTCAAGAGAAAATCGTTTGAGGATTCAACTTACGGTAAAAAAGTGTCCAGGTATATCCTGATAACAACACTTATAACTGTACTTCCAAGTGTTTATCTTACATACGGCATTGTCAACAAGAGCCTTTTTGAAAACGCTTCCAAACAATTTGTACAAGAACAGTTTCATTTTAAAAATACGCAGGTTGTGTCCAGTACCTTTCGCTATGACAAGGAAACTCCGGAAATTGATTTATTACTCATTGGTTATGAACTTCCCGATCAGGTGATAGATTCTATTCGTAATAATATGAGAAAATACGATTTGCAGGATGCCAAACTATTAATCCGGCAGGGATTGAATGCTGAGCGCGAAATAGATTTTTCGCAGATCAAAGCAAGTATTGTGAAAGATATTTTTGCTAAAGACTCTATGCGCATCAATAATCAATCACAGCGCGTCAAAGAACAATTTCCGAACATCTACCCCGAGCTGAAAGCACTTTACCCTTCAATTATTTCTTACAGTGCGAACAAAGTTGTGCAGTTCAAATCGAATTCAACAGACACACTGACGGTTGTTGTTACTGATTTTCCGAAAGCGTTGAAAACAGCAGAACGATTGCAGCTGCAGCGATGGCTAAAAAACCGGTTTAAGGCCGACTCGCTGAAATTGATTACCGAATAGAAAGAATGTTTTGAAAACCGGAATATTAATCAGGCAAATTCCGGCAATAAAGTGTATCTTCATATTTCTAATTTAAGATAAAAATATGCTGAGACTTTTCATCCCCATTGGATTTCTGATCTTTTTTATAGGCTGGATTTTGTATCGCTGGCTTTTCAAAAGAGATTTGAAAAAGAATCAAAACGGAATAATTGTAGGGTTGCTTTTTATTGGAGTTTGGACGGTGATCTATTTTGCATTGCTTAAACTATAAGCAGAGCGCCGGGAGCCCCAAAACTTGTTACTTCCGGGAGGTAAGCCTATAGCTGTCGGTCTGTGCCTTCGGCAATTTCAAAAAACTTCGCGTTCTTCTTTGGAGTAGAACAGCAAAGACGTTAAATCAAAAACGCAAAGAAAAAAGATCGCAAAGAACAAC
>CAMLIF010000186.1 GCA_946479985.1 uncultured Flavobacteriales bacterium | reverse complement strand
TGTTTGTTTTTCTGGTAAACAATCTCGCGCGGTTCAAAACCCTGGATGAGTTTGTTCAGATATTCGATTGTTCCCTGGGCCACGAAAAATTCACCGGTTGTAACATCCAGGAATGCAATCCCGTGCTGGTTTCCATCGAAATGAATAGCCGCAAGGAAATTGTTTTTATGTCCGTCGAGCAATTTATCACTGAAAGCCACTCCCGGAGTTACCAGTTCCGTAACACCGCGTTTTACGATGGTCTTGGTCATTTTCGGATCTTCCAGCTGATCACAAACCGCTACCCGCAAACCCGAACGCACCAGTTTCGGAAGGTAGCTATCAAGCGAATGGTGAGGAAAACCGGCTAATTCAATTTCCGAGGCAGACCCGGCACCGCGTTTGGTTAAAATAATGCCCAGAACTTTAGAAGCAGTTACCGCATCTTCACCGAAAGTTTCGTAAAAATCGCCCACACGGAAAAGCAAAAGCGCCTGCGGATGTTTCGCTTTTATTTCATTGTATTGCTTCATAAGCGGGGTTTCCGCCGTTCCTTTTTCTTTCTTTGCCAAAATTCACCGGATTGAAGGTCAAATTTAGGGTATCATTGCCTGATCTCAAGCGAATAGTTTTCAGAGTTTTCAACAGCCCTTACTTCCAGCCAGAAAGCCTTCAATCACTTAACAGGCTGAAAACCAAAACAGCAACAAACCCGGTAAAAACGGGTCGGTTTTTGTAGATTCGTCGAAAATTTAATCTATGAAAAAAATACTTTCCCTATCCATTTTATTTTTGAGCATCACTTCTTTTGGCCAGGAACACCCCTGGTACATTGGCGGCGGATTAAGTGCAAACACAAGTTCAAACAACCAGACTTACGGAACCAAATCCAAATCGAATTGGGAAGTCTCACCTGAGATCGGAAAATTTGTTTCACCGCGCATTCAGATTGGTGCTTCCGTCAACATAGGAGAAAGCCGCCAAAAGTACTACTCAGGCGATCAGGGTGTAACCCATCTATTCGGGGGAGGAATTTACGGCAGATACCTGTTCGGAGAAAAGACCTTTAAACCTTTTGTAGGAGTGAAGTTCGGTTATAACATGAGCAGTGGCAGCTGGACCGATTATTCAAACGGAACATCTTTAACCAGCGCATACATCAACGCAGGATTTGCGTATTCGCTTTCACCGAGATGGACAGTTTTCGGTTCATACGGAATGCTTGGATATTCCAGATCGAGAGACAACAACAGTAATTCGGAAGATGTGATAACTGATGATTTCGGAATAAACCTGAGCACATTAGGGAATCGTTTTTCAATCGGGATGTATTACAGCTTCGGGAAGCCGAAAGAGTAACACTCAGGAGAAAAGCATTGAAACACCTCAACTTTGGAAAGTGGCGCTCTAAAAAAGCGCCATATTCCCAAAAATCCACATAACAATTACAAATCCACCGGCAAAAATACTGAGCAGCGCCCAGATATTAAACTTGTATTGCCGCGGATGCCGGAGATACCGGACCATGGAGATAATCCCCAGGATGAAAGCCATCCCGATCAGCACAATGAACAGCGAACTAGTGATCACATATTGCTGATGTGTTGAAGTAGTATCACTTAAAAATGCTGTCAGAACACTTCCTAATAAGAACTTAAAAGACAGAACTCCCAAAGGCTCAAACTTACGATCGGCTTTAGGCAGCGGCTCCGGCTTTTCCTTCTTCTGTTTATCCGAAACATCTGGAACTGAATCGATCTGAGGTGCTAATTCTTCTGCCCGATCTGGAACAGAGCTGGTATCTTCTAAAAGAACAGTTGCAGAAGTATCAACTTCTTTCTCAACCTGCTCGCGGCCCTTAGAACCGTTATAGTGCTTATGCCATTTGATATAATAACCGCCTGTATGAACTCGCTTCTCAATACTGCAGCTAATCAAAATGCCGATCAAGACTAAAATTAACCACTTACCTGTTTTTCCCAATTCACTTTTATTTTAAAGAAGAACGGAGATTTGAAAAGATTAGTGTAACCCCTACCGACTTAATTAAAATATATGAAAAGAAGTGTCAGTAAAAAGAGAAAAAGGAGCAGAAGCATAGAATCTATTACAAGCGCAATAATTCCGAAGGTATTAGAGGCATACAAATTACGATTATTTCGGAATTGAACAGCTGAAATAATCCCCAGAACAAACGAAATCAGGAACAGAGCAGCTACAGCGATAAACAAAAACTCAAAGTAAAAAAACACCCCTGCAAACGTGGCAGCTACTGCCCCTATCAGAAATCCGAATGAAGCAACGCCCGATGGAACATAATAATGATCTACATAAACCGTGTCTGCGTAATTCGTCATTGGTTTTCCAACAATTACAGCAGATTCATCATTCAATGGCTCAGAGTCAGAGTCTACCACCGCATCACCAACTAAGGGCATAATTCCGGAAAGATCAGATATGGAATCTGTCTGTGCATAAATGTTGTGCTGCTTTGCTTCAAACATTTCTTCCTGAACCTGGTTCCGCGACCCGTGAAGTTTTTTGTTCCATGAAACGGAATATCCTTTATTATAAAGTCGTTTCTCCAACGCACACTGAGTGGTGACGAAAAGAATTAAAAGGATGAAGGTTAGTTTCCGTAACATCAGTCAGATTTTGGAGGGAAAGATAAACAGATAATTATCAGGAAATAGGATCCTTCAGATAATTATTCGCTATCCTTCTTAATTCCCAGGTAAACCAAAACGGTTGGCACAACCACCGTAATAATTGTCACAAGAGTATTTACATTCAATCGTTTTTCATCCAGTTTTGAATCGGTTGGCCGCGACTCAAATCGGTACGCCACATTGGTTGAGTCGTAATAAGCTACTAAATCGACATATTTCCCCAACGATTTACGTCCGTTGGTTTCCTTCAATAAAAACGGAAGCGTTTTGCGGTCAGTTGTTCTGTATTTATAAATGTATGAGCGGTTTCCGGTAGAATCGTAAGCGTTAATATCGTACGGTTTCACTCCCAATCTGCTGTTTACAGTATCCAAACTCATGCCGGGGCTCAATTCCATTACTTTTTCCACATGGGTGAATTTTGGCCCTGACACAATACACGATTGCAAAAGAATAACAGGCACCAGGAAGATTGCCAGAATTTTGTGTGCTTTTTTCATAACCCAACCGAATCAATTCGTAATTATGCCTATACGGCTCACAACAATTCAAGTTACATTTTTTGTATTTCAAAAGTTTACATTTAAGATCTTAATACTTATATGACTCTTGTTTTGTTTCCGGAACTTCCGACAGGAACTGTTCCGAATCATTACTTTTACAGCATGAACAAGAAGTTGAAGTTATGGGAACTGGACCGTGTTGATGAAGCCACTTTCAAAACTCAGGAAAAATTCCCTATTGTATTGGTCTTAAACGACATCAGAAGCCTGAACAATATCGGATCGTTCTTCAGAACAGGTGACGCATTTAACATCGAAAAAATTGTTCTGTGCGGAATAACTGCCCAGCCACCACATCGTGACATTCATAAAACCGCTCTTGGTGCAACGGAAACCGTTCAGTGGGAATATTTCGAAAATATCCTGGATGCGCTTACCGAATTGAAAAAATCCGGAACTGCAATCTGCACCATTGAACAAACCGAAAATACCACTTTTTTACAAAACACCGGCGAGCTCACAGAAAAACGATTTGCACTGGTTTTCGGAAACGAAGTAGACGGTGTTGACCAGGAAGTCATTGATTTTTCAGACCATATTATTGAAATCCCGCAATTCGGGACAAAACACAGTTTGAACGTTTCAGTCTGCGCCGGAATTGTATGCTGGGAATTCGTGAAGAGATTTATTTAGAGTTGAAATTTGTCTGCTTCCCTCCTCAAGGAGGGACTGAGGGGGGGGGGGGCAGGCCGACAATAGAACACTTTGCCACCCACTTAAGCTCTCCGCAAGGGGGGGTTTTGTAAACCCCCCACAAACCGTTGGACGTTGTT
>CAMLIF010000185.1 GCA_946479985.1 uncultured Flavobacteriales bacterium | reverse complement strand
TCATCGAAGATCTGAGCATGGAGAAAGGTGTTTTCAGTATTAAGGTAGATACGAACTTCGACAATATTCCAATGCTGAAAATTATGGACAGATTGGGATATACTTATTGCGGAGAAGTTTTCTTTCGTGGTTCCGCGAGAAGAGCTTATGAAAAGGTTCTGAGAAAATCGTTATAATTGACCTATGAAAAAGATCTTTACCACCTATTTTATTGCGTTTTCATTCATACTGGTCACTTTATCAAATTGTTCCAATCCGGTAACCAAAACTGATAAAAACGAAGACACAGATCTGCAGCTCATGAAACCAATCGGTTTTGTTCCTAATGGTTTTAAGATCTTCTTTACACTGTATACTGACTTCAACAAAGACGGGCTCTTCGATTGTATCCTGATTGTAAAAGGCACAAACCAAAAAAACAACCCTGAAGGCAAAAAACGGAATCGCAATCGTCGCGGAATAATCGCCTTAGTCAATAATAATGGTGTTTATGAAGTAGCTCTGCAAAACCTCGATTGTTTTTCTTCAGAAAATGAAAACGACAGCACCAGACTTTCTTTCGAGGCAGTAGACGATAGGCTTATTGTTATCTATCAACATGAGCAATACGGCTTCCGTAATTATACATTCAGATACAAAAAACCGGGGTTTCAGTTAATCGGATATGATTCAGGAGATAATCAACAACCTGCACCCGGACAAACAACTAGTATTGATTTTCTGACAGGGAAAAAGGTGATTCGACAAAAAGTAAACGGGGACTCTGCAGCCAAAGGCGATTATGTTGAAACAGGAACAACCATTAAAAGCAAAAAGCTTCTACAATTGAGCGAAATCAAAGATTTTGACGAGTTAGATATGAGTAAGCTATAAAGCGGACTTTCAAAAGGGGATGATGAAAAAGGTGTTGAGAAAATCGTTATAATTGACTTATGAAAAAAATCTTCTACACTAAACTCATCCTGGTTTCATCTGTTCTGGCAGTTTTCACGAGCTGCTCAGGTTCCGATACAAAGTCGACCACAGAAAAAGCGGATCAAACTACCTCTCAAAACGAAACGCCGGAGGAGAACGAACCTAAAGAAATAAAACCCAACAAGCCATCCGATTTCGTTCCGAAAGGTTATAAGCTCTTTGAAGAAGTGTACGGCGATTTCAATAACGACGGCCAAAAAGACTGCATTCTTATCATCAAAGGAACAGATCCGGAAAATTTCGTTGAGGACGAATACCGTGGAAAACTGGATCGCAATCGCCGCGGGATAGTTGCTCTTATAAACAAGAACGGGGTTTACGAACTCGCTGTAAAAAATGAGGATTGTTTTTCGTCTGAAAGTGAGGATGGCGGCGTTTATTATCCACCTGAGCTTTCTCTCGAAATCAAAAAAGGAATTCTACAAATTACATACAGTCATGGCAGATATGGCTATTGGTCGTACAAATTCAGATACCGGAATGACGGTTTTGAGATGATCGGTTACGATAGCAGCGATAATTATGGTCCGCTTGTGCAAACAGAAACAAGCATCAATTTCCTTTCGAAGAAAAAACAAATTCGTGAAAACCAGAACCAGGATCCGGATGGAGAAGACGACTTTATAGAAACCTGGGAAAGCGTTAAAATTGATAAGCTGATTCAGCTAACGGAAATTGATGATTTCGATGAGTTGGATATGAGTAAGTATTAAAACGCTTTCTGTAGGGACAGGTCGTGACCCAAAAAATTAGAAATCACTTCCAATCCATACTCCGACAAAATACTCTCCGGATGGAACTGAACCCCATAAACAGGAAGACTTTCGTGTTCAACCGACATTAAAACGCCGCTTTCCGAAAAAGAAGTTGGAATTAAAGGCGAGTTTTCATTGAGTTTAACTGCCCAGGAATGGTACAAACCAACATGAAATTCTTTGGGAAGATTTTGAAACAGCAGATTTTCTCCGTTTTGAGTCAGCTTTTCGGCACAGCCGTGTTTGAGAACCTGCTGATTGTATAATTCATCTCCGAAATGAAGCGCTATTGCCTGCATACCGAGACAAACACCAAGTATTGGAATTTTCAATTCAACTGCGGCGGCAATTACGTCCATTAATTTCCCTGATTCGCGCGGCAATCCTGGTCCTGGAGAAAGCACAATCTTATCATATTCCGACAAACGATCAGGCGCAACAGAAACATTGGTTTCTACCACAACCTCCGCATCCAATTTTTCCAGGTAGTGGACCAAATTGAATGAAAAAGAATCGAAATTATCAACGAGTAAGATTTTCACACTGCCAAATTTGATGTGTACCAACTTACAGAATCACCTTAAATGATTAAACTTGTAGCCGCATTGCGAAATTAAGCAAAGGAATTTGATTTATTTTTTGGTCCAAACGCTAATTTCGCTGATACTACGTTAAAACAAACGAACAACTCAAAAACAGCGAAAACAGCTTTGAACGAACAACCAAAAATTGCAGTCATTATTGTCAACTACAACGTAGTGTTCTTCCTGGAGCAATGCCTCAACTCTGTGGCTAAAGCGATGGAATTGGAACCGGCCGAAGTTTGGGTGGTCGACAATCAATCTGTTGATGGCTCGGTTGCAATGGTTCGCGAAAAATTTCCGTGGGTAAAACTGATTGCCAACGAAGACAATGTAGGTTTTTCGAAAGCAAATAACCAGGCAATGCTTCAATCGGAGTGTAAATACCAGTTATTGCTGAATCCGGATACAGTTATTGAAGAAGATACGCTTTTCAAAGTAGTTCAGTACATGGATGCACATCCGGAAGTTGGCGGACTCGGAGTTCGAATGGTTGACGGAAAAGGAGTTTTCCTCCCTGAATCGAAGCGTGGTTTGCCAACACCAATGGTTTCGTTTTACAAAATATCCGGCTTATCACGTATTTTCCCCAAATCGAAACGCTTTGCGCGCTATCACATGGGAAATCTGAGCGAATTCGAAACAAACGAGATTGAAATTCTGAGCGGGGCTTTCATGCTCATGCGTAAAGAGGCTTTGGATAAAGTTGGCTTGCTCGACGAAGCGTTTTTCATGTACGGTGAAGACATTGATCTCTCCTACCGCATTATTTTGGGCGGATACAAAAACGTTTACTTCCCTGAAACGAGAATCATTCATTACAAAGGCGAAAGTACCAAGAAAAGCAGCGTGAACTACGTTTTTGTTTTCTACCGTGCAATGGTCATTTTTGCGAAAAAGCATTTCAGTCAGAATAATGCCAAACTGTTTTCGTTTTTCATCAATTCAGCTATTTACCTGCGCGCCGGATTAGCTATTTTGAATCGGTTTATTCACAAGATCACATTGCCGCTTGTAGATTTTACCTATATCTTTTTCGGATTAACAGCTCTGACACATTACTGGAAGAAATCGAATATTATTTTCCCGGAAGACACTACGCCTTATCTCATTGCCGGCTATAGTTTCATTTGGTTTTTAACGTCATTATTCCAGGGAATTTATGATTTCCCTTCGAAATTAAAACGGGCTTTTACCGGAGTTGGAATTGGAACCGCCCTCATTTTAATGATTTATGCTGTTCTGCCGAAAGACCTACAGTTTTCACGACTCTTCATTTTCATTGGTGCAGCGTGGGTGATTACATATTTCATACTTTCGAGGTTATTCCTTCACCTCACGCTGGGAAAACGATTTGTAATCAACGGTAGGAAAAACAGCAACTTCGCCATTATCGGCTCCAAAGAAGAATTCTTAAGAGTTTCCGAATTAATCAAATTAACGCAGCCAAAAATTGATCAGATCAAACACGTTTGGTCGGCCGATGCACCCGAAGGAAATGATTTACGCATTGAACAATTGCAGCAAATCGTTCAAATCCATCAAATTGATGAAGTGATTTTCTGCGCCAAAGACAATTCGGCAACAGATATTATTCATTGGATCATTACCATAGATAAACAGCACGTAGATTTCAAAATTGCACAGCCCGACAGTTCCTTTCTCATCGGATCAAATTCCATTGAAACAGCAGGTGATTTATA
>CAMLIF010000184.1 GCA_946479985.1 uncultured Flavobacteriales bacterium | reverse complement strand
ATGAAAGTATGGAAGTACAGGAAAAAATGAAACAGAAATTCCAGGAAATTCAGGAAGCTTATGAAGAGATTGCCGGGAACTGATCCGTGAAAGATATCAGCGCAATTCTATATCAGACCTGATTTCCTCTGTCCGGCTTCTGAAACCCTCTAATTGGCAATTAGCCGGCAATAATTTCAGGATATTGTCCTGCTCGGCATAAGGCAAATCAATATAAGGCCAGCAGCAGTCATTTGTTTCAACGCTAAACGATCTCAACCCGGTAAGGCTTTTTAGCGAGCAGGTAAAAGGCACAAATTCGCTGTTGAGCAAAACGAGCTTAAAACTTTTCAAATGTGGAAATGCCGTTAGTCCACAAATCACATCAGACGAATCTGAATAAACGGTCAAATCTTCCAAATTGGGTAATACGTAAACCATTTGTTCCAGCATTTCTTTCGAGATCTTGCAGCTTAGATCTCTTAACGATACCAGCCCTACCAATTGATCGGCACGAATATCCAGCATGCGATTACCCAGAAAATCAAGTTTTTCCAGTTTTGAACATAAACTAATTTCATCCGGGAGCGTTTTTAGGTAATTATGGCTTACATCTAATTCTTCCAATGCTTCAAGTTCCGAAATTTCCTCCGGTAATTCAGTCAGATAATTGAGGGAAATGTCCAGAAATTTCAACTTGTGGCAGTACAAAACCTGTTTCGGCAATGTTTTCAACTCACAAAGACTCAAATCCAGGTATTCAAGATTTTTGAGTTCCCCCAGATCCTTTAGATCTTTGATCCGATCTGTTTGAGATAAATTCAGACGGTAAACCCTATCCGGAAATTTCAGTGCGTCACGCATCGATAAATACACGGTATCGTGCTGCCCGTATGTATGAAGCACGCTAAAAAATGAAAACACCAGAAGGAACCTATTCATTCATCAATTTTGATGTGAATGTAAACAACATTCTGTATGAAAAGTTACAAATCAATAACAGAACGGGTCTATATTTACGGGAAGAAATACAAACTCTATACTATGACAACATTTGCATATACCATTTTATACGTTCAGAACGTTGTTAAAACCGTTGAATTCTACGAAAAGGCTTTTGGTTTGGAACGAAAATTTATTGCTCCCGAAAATAGCTACGCTGAACTTAAAAGTGGAAACACAACGCTTTCTTTTGCTTCCATCGCATTTGCAAATTCTAATTTTTCCAGTGGATTTGTAGAAAGCAGTCTAAAAGCGAAACCGTTTGGAATGGAAATCGGCTTTACAACCGAAAACGTAGCCGAAACGATTGAAAATGCAGTCTCCGCCGGAGGAACGCTTGTGCAGGAAGCAAAATCAAAACCATGGGGACAGATCGTAGGATATATTCGCGATTTGGACGGCTTTTTGGTCGAGATCTGCACTCCGATGGAAGATTAAAAATGAGACATTTCATGCATTAGTATCCAGGGAATAAATTCGGAAATCAGTTTCATGACTATCAAATTACGAAACATTTTGCAACTCCGGAAATTTGCTACATTTGATTAATCCATGAAAAACATTCATATCACTACTGTAATTGGTTCATTGCTCAACGCAGCAGCAGTAGTTTTACTATTTCTTCATTTTGATCTTATTGCCGGAATACTCGCTTTAGGCGGCTACTTCTGTGCAATGAAAGAAGTATCGAAATACACCAGCTGGTTCCAATTCACGAATGTATGGCTCGCTGCAATTCTCGTCGGATTAACCATCGATGAAGGAATGATTCACGCACCTGTTTACGCTTCCATCCTTTTCATCGCAAGTTTCGGAGCTATTTTCAGAATTGTCAATTTCCGCGTTTTCGGATATACCGGTCAACCCTGGTTCGAACCAGCATTCCTGATTCTATCATCTGCTGCAGTATATGTAATTGCGCCGGTTTTTCATTACGATTGGCAGGCGTATGCTTTCCCCGCTCCTATTCTTCTTTTCTCGGCACTTCTTACCAAAGGAATTATCAGCGACAGAAAACAACTGCTTTCCCATACAAAAGGAGGCTATAAAGTACAGGTTGGAAATGAGGCGGCAGAATTTTCGCTTCCCGATCAACACGGGAACATCGTAAAACTTTCCGATTACAAAGACAAACGACACTTGTTAGTCATTTTCGTTCGCGGAGATTGGTGTCCGGGTTGTCACATGATGCTCCGCACGTATGAAAAAAACCGGGAGAAATTCCAGAGTAAAAACATCATGCTTTTGGCAATTGGACCTGATCCGATGGACGTGAACAAAGAAATGATGTCGAAACTCGGGCTGGAATTCAAAGTTCTTGCCGACGAAGGCCAGCGTGTTGCGATGGAATACGGAGTTCAACTCAAAGAATACGAACACATATTAGAAGATACTTACGAGGAAGGAATTCCACTTCCAGCTTCATTCTTAATTGATATTAACGGAATTGTACGTTACGTTTCGCGGCCCGACAAAGTAGGCGAATTTTTGAATCCGTCAATGATCTTCCCGATTATCGAACAAATTGATTCGATGATGAAATACCAGCGTGTACACGTCGATAAAAACGAAGAAAGAAATCTCACACTGAGTGGTTATGAACATATCATTAATCAGGCGAACGATGCAATTCTTGTTATTGATATTGTTGACGGAATTATTCACCAGGCAAATCCAAGCGCGGCTAAACTCCTCGAATATTCCATTGAAGATCTCAAAAAACGAACACTTTTCGATCTTCATCCGGAAGAATATTTGCAGCAAAGTTCTTCTATTGTTGCCGATGTATGGGAAAAAGGCGGAATGATCTATTCGGATATTCCGTTTTTGACGAGAACCGGGAAACTTATTCCGGTTGAATGTTCGGCAAAAGTTGCTCCTTTCGACGGACGGCCTGCAATTGTTATTTATGCGCGCGACATCAGAGAACGGATCCGGATGGAAAATGAAATTGCTGAGCAGCGTTCAATAATCGACCAGCGAAATAAAGATATTCAGGACAGTATTGAATATTCGAAACGGATCCAGGAATCGATATTGATGGAAAAACAATCCTTGAAAAAATACGCTCCGGATTCATTCATTCTTTTCAAACCAAAAGACATTGTAAGCGGCGATTTTTATTGGTTCAACCAAATTGTGGCAAATACAACCAAACAGGAAAGTGAACAAAAAGGACACAAATTAAACTCTGAAGTACTGATTATTGCCGCGGTTGACTGTACCGGGCATGGAGTTCCGGGAGCCTTTATGTCGATCATTGGAAATTACCTCCTGAACCAAACGCTGAACAATCTGAACATTAGCTGTGCTTCCGAGGCGTTAGATTACATCAATGCCGGGTTGAAAAAAAGCCTGAACAACAATCAGAACGAAACTCCTTTGAAAGACGGAATGGACCTGGCTTTGTGCAGTATAGATTTCAATGAAATGTACGCCGAATTTTCAGGAGCAAACAACCCAGTTTACCTGGTAAGAAACCAGATACTAACTCAGATTAATCCAGATAAACAGCCAATAACCGCATCAACAGATATTCAGCCAAAACCATTTACAAACGTTGGAATAGCTTTAGAAAAAAACGACATTCTTTACCTGTTCACAGACGGATTTGCCGATCAATTTGGTGGCGAACACCTTCCGGAAGGCAAGCCGGGTGGAAAAAAATATCTTTACAAACGGTTCAAAGAATTATTAGTCTCCGTTTCTCATTTGCCAATGGACAAACAACAGGAAACAATTGAACAGGCTTTCGAATCGTGGAAAGGCCCGCTGGAACAAGTAGATGATGTACTGGTTATTGGGATTAAGATTTAATGTAAACACATAGTTTACAGAGTCTCTACATAGTCACATAGATTTGTTTAGTGAAATTAAAGAGTTTTACTTTGTTATTTCCCTTTCTGTTGTTGTTCGTATCACGAAAAACATAACACTTAGCACAGGACTACAATGAACATGCGAAGAATTGAAATTCAAAAACTATGTGCCTATGTCAACTATGTTACTCCTATGTTTGTCTCAGTCATTATTTTTATAGAAAAGTGAAAAAGGAGCGAGA
>CAMLIF010000183.1 GCA_946479985.1 uncultured Flavobacteriales bacterium | reverse complement strand
CTCGCTCCTTTTTCACTTTTCTATAAAAATAATGACTGAGACAAACATAGGAGCATTATTGATAAAAGGAAACGGATTTAACACATAGTAGTATAAGTAGTATAACCGTTTCACTCAGTCACATTGCTGGAGATTACTTTTATCCTAACACGCGTAACAAATAAACTATGTGCCTATGTTTTCTAAGTGACTATGTGTTGAAAGCTAAAGCATTCCCACATAGCACACACCATTCCGCCAATAAACCGCCGGGAAAGGAAGTTTTACTGCATTCAGAACGCTTAGCCCTTTTTTGAGCCACGGTTTTTTTACGGGTAGTTTAGACCAGTCGACATCTAAGCTTAAAGCCCATTCTTTGTGTGCCGTATAAGTGAAATTGTTGGCGGTATAGGAGTTTTCATCGCCCTTTAACTTGGCATCGGCGCTGTAACCAACACTTAGTTGAACCCACTTCGGCAAAAGGAAATTGTTCACTCCAATATTCGGGTGAAATGACAGCCAGTAGCTTTGCGCGTTGTAGTCTTTCAATAATTTTTCAGGGAAATTGCTTCCTAAAGTGTTTGGGCGCAGTTCGGCGTATGGAGATGAATTATAAGAATATTTCAAATAGAATCGTTGTTCTTTGAATGCGAGCTGCTGCGCCATGAATAATCCTACCCCGGTGGTATTTGCAACCAAATCGGGAACGGAAAATCCCCATTCGGCACTTAGGCCATCCAGTACTTCTACAGAGAGCTGGTAACCAAATACAATTCCGGATGAAATGAAAGTTGCTTTTTTATTATTGAGTCCTGCCCAGCGCCAGGCTGCGTATTCGGTCCTGCCTAATTGGTAGGCGGCGTAAGCATGACCGATTTTGTCCATATACATCCAGTCGGAACCATCATTGAAGGTGTGGAATTTGGCTTTCGGGTAACCGCTGTACCAAACGGAATTAAGCATGACAATACTCCCGCCTCCAATAACTGCATTGCTTGCAGCGACAAGCGCGATTCTTTTTGGGTAACGAACAGTGTCTTGCGCCACAGAGCTGAAATGAAAGCCAAGGAAGAGGAAAGCAAGGACCAGTTTCATGAGCCTAAATTAGTTTATTTCATGTATTTATTCTCTTTCTAAGAAAGTAGTTCTATAAGTTTTTCCACCGCGGAAGAATCCAACGACCTTAAGCTGGAAATTCTCTAAATCAATAATTAGAAATTTCTCTAATTAGAAAATACTATAATTCGCTATTTCGATATATTACGAAAACTCTCCCGTTTTCAGGGGTTGTAGAAGATGTTTTCACGAAAGTCATCGTTGAGAGATCATAACTCGGTGTTCTTCAAAGGCAATTCAAACAGCTGATGAAAACTCTTTTTACCCAGGTTTTGTTCCAGGATATGTAAATGCTCTATGCGGTGGCAATCGGTCCCGACATAATCGATCAAACGATGTTTCAGAAGCAACTCTGCTTGTTTCAGAACCTGCGGACCGTAATGCCCGGTGAACGAATTGAGATTTACCTGGATAAGCACATCCTGGGTTCGCAGCTGTTTTGCTTTTTCAATGGAGCCATGATAATAAATATAACGCTCAAAGTGAGCCAGAACAGGTTGATAGCCTTTTGTCTGTAATTCGAAAACAGATTGTTCCAAAAAGCGTGGTTCATCGCGAAATGAACATTCGAAAAGCACGTGATTTCCATGAAAGGGCAAAAGATCTTTTGTTTTGATCTTCTCAATAAACACTTCGTCTAAATAATATTCAGCTGATGCCTCAACGGTAATCGGGATTTCAAGTTCTTTAATCACCTGACGGACTTCCTCCAGTTTTGCAAGGATTATTTCGGTGGTATTGTTGTATACGCCCGACATAACGTGCGGAGTAAGAATGAGTTTTTCGTAACCCAATTCGGCAAATTTTCGCAGCATACCGATCGTGTGGTCCAAATCTTTAGCGCCATCGTCGATTCCGGGAAGCAGATGGCTGTGCATATCGGCTTTCACCCGGTGAATAGGTGCATTTTGTTTCGAAGAAAAGAATGATCTTAATCCCATTTAGCGTTTGTTATACATGGAATCGTAGTATTCCTGGTACGAACCATTGGTTACTTCCTGCACCCAATCCTGGTTATTGAGGTACCAGCGCACCGTTTGGCGCAATCCTTCTTCAAATGTAATGCTGGGCTTCCAGTTGAGTTCTTTGTCCAGTTTACTGGCATCAATTGCGTAACGCATGTCATGACCGGCACGATCTTTTACATAAGTGATCAAACGGGCACTTTCGCCAGGTTCTCGGCCCAGTTCCTGGTCCATAATGGTACAAAGTTCGTTTACGAGATCAATGTTTTTCCATTCGTTCCAGCCTCCGATATTGTAGTTGCAGCCAATTGCTCCGTTGTGGAAAATAACGTCAATTGCCTGAACATGGTCTTCTACCCAAAGCCAGTCGCGTACGTTTTCGCCTGTTCCGTAGACGGGAAGCGGCTGTTTATTCAAAATATTATTAATCATCAGCGGGATCAGTTTTTCCGGATGATGATGACTTCCGTAGTTGTTCGAACAATTTGATCGTTTTACCGGGAAACCGTAGGTGTGCAGGTATGCCGAAACGAAATGATCGGAAGAAGCTTTTGAAGCTGAATACGGACTTCTCGGATCGTAAGGAGTTTCTTCCGTAAAAAAACCTTCGGCACCCAGTGAACCATAAACCTCATCAGTTGAAACATGATAGAAAATATGTCCTTCGTTTGAATCCCAGTAAGCTCTGGCCTGGTTCATCAGATTCACCGTTCCGAAAACATTGGCTTTTACAAATTCCATTGGTCCTTCGATAGAGCGATCAACGTGCGATTCGGCGGCAAGATGAATAATATCCGTTATATCGTGCAGGTTCATTGCCTTGATAACGTCTTCTTCAGAAGTAATGTCTCCTTTCACAAAGCGGTAATTCGGCGCATTCATGACGTCTTTCAGGTTCGATAAATTTCCTGCGTATGTCAGAGCATCAAATGCAACGATTGTATAGTCCGGGTACTTATTGACTAATAAGCGAACGAGATGAGAACCTATAAAACCAGCAGCGCCGGTAACGAGAATATTCATAAATGCGATTTCAGGATTAAAGTTAGTAAAGAAAAATAGAGAATAGAAGATTCAAAGATTAAAAAGCCCTCCCCTTAATCACCTCTTCCACCTGAGGCGGAGTGGAAAACCCAAATTCCTCTCTGTTTTTGACTTTTTGATTTTATTTTTGGTACAATTTTTTCTTGAAGCGCGCAAACTGTTTATAATGCGCATTACCTGCTACGTTTTATTGATTTCCGTACTTTGTTTCTCCCAGGGCTGTAGAAAAGGCAAGACAATGCCAGAGAAATTGTATGTTCATTATGTTGGTCCTACGAATGCGGGTGTTTATCCGCAAGGAGCATTTTCGCATTTTGATCCGTATGATTTTTCGGAGCCCGACCGCTATCCAAGCTATGTTGACGTAAGTGATGCCGATGATCTTGCTGCAGAGTTTAATCAGGATTTAGCTGATTTTATGGAAAAGAACAATATAATTCTCACTTCAGATCCGGCAGATTACGAATTAAAAGTACTGTACCTGGCAGTAGGTGAATCTCTTAGCCGGGACAGTTATTTCGACAGTTGTGCAAATGATTCCAGATACGTTTATTATTCAGAACTCGATGCCACGGTTGAAGCTAAGTTGTATAAGAACGGATTTGCAGTTGACTCGTGGGAAAGACATGCAAGCTCAAGCGAAGAAATTCGTGAAAAGAGAGGCTCCTGTAATGAGCCAAAGGTGCGTTCTATTTTCCGTAAACCTTCTAGTTTGTTTGGTCAGCTTGCGAGAGAATTACGGATGACTTGCTCCAGAAGGATATATAAAGAGGAATTCAAATAGAATTGAAAATGGGACTTTCTGCCGCGGCAGACTCAGTCGCCATTTTTTCAATGGTTCTAAAAAGTCTTTAGTCTATAATTCCCCTTCTGTCCGAGACACGATTATCTTAAATTTTTAAAGATTGATGACGGAACAGAGTCGAAGTCACCAATCAAAGAC
>CAMLIF010000182.1 GCA_946479985.1 uncultured Flavobacteriales bacterium | reverse complement strand
TTCATTATTCAAAGCTTGAAATCTATTACCTAAATCCAGGTTTTCGTGAAACCAAGCCGATATAGCAACAGCTGGACGATTCCCCACCCGGAAATAACTCCGTGGAATCAGATAAACCGGGCGCTGAAATGGCAGGCGGTTTACCCGACAACGGAAAAACTCACCAAAGCCGGACTACACGCCAAAGGACTGCACAAACTGATAGAACAGCTCGTTAGCCAAATGCGGCCTGAATATGTCCCGGAAACATTGCCCCGTGACATTATTGCAGCACAGCAGCTTCCAACCAAATTCCAGGCTTACCAGGCAGTACATCTTCCACAGCAAACCGAAACGGTTCAGCACGCCCGCACCCGGTTCAAACTGGAAGAACTGCTTCATCTGCAAATTGAATTACTGCTTCGAAAAGCCATCGCGCTTCAAAAGCAAAGCGGTTTAACGATAGAAGAAGTGGGTACTGCTTTTCACAATTTCTACGAGAACAAACTCCCCTTCCCGCTCACCAACGCGCAGAAAAAGGTGTTGAAGGAAATCCGAAAAGACCTGGGTTCAGGTTTTCAAATGAATCGTTTGTTACAAGGAGATGTGGGAAGTGGAAAAACAGTTGTGGCTCTGCTCACTATGCTTATGGGAATCGACTCCGGTTTACAAAGCTGCATCATGGCACCAACAGAAATTCTGGCTCAGCAGCACTTTTCAGGTCTGAGTGAGTTATTGGAAGGAACTTCTGTTCGGATCGAAATTCTGACCGGAACCACGAAAAAAGCAAAACGCAAAATCCTCCACGAGCAATTGCAAGCTGGAGAAATAGATATTTTGGTAGGAACACATGCGTTGATCGAAGACGTTGTTCAGTTCAAATCGCTAGGAATTGTAATCATTGACGAACAACACCGTTTCGGGGTAGAACAGCGTTCAAAACTGATGCGGAAAGGCCAACATGCGCCACACGTACTAGTCATGACGGCAACACCAATTCCACGGACGCTGGCAATGACTTTTTACGGCGATCTGGATGTTTCTGTCATAGACGAATTACCTCCGGGACGAAAAGCAATTACAACTACTCATCGATTTGATAAAGACAGACTGGCGGTTTTAGGATTCATTAAACGTGAAATTGCTTTAGGCCGGCAGATCTATATGGTTTATCCGCTGATCCAGGAATCCGAAAAACTGGATTACGCCAACCTGATGGATGGTTATGATTCAATGTGCCGTTATTTCCCACTGCCGGACTATAAAGTAAGTATTGTTCACGGACAGCTGAAACCGGAAGCCAAGGAATACGAAATGCAGCAATTTGTGAAAGGAATTACGCAGATTATGGTCGCAACAACGGTGATAGAAGTTGGAGTGAACGTTCCGAATGCCAGCGTAATGGTGATTGAAAGTGCCGAACGCTTCGGATTATCACAATTACACCAGTTACGTGGCCGTGTTGGCCGGGGCTCAGAACAATCTTACTGCGTTTTAATGACTTCCGACAAATTAGGCTCCGATTCCAAGAAACGCATGACCACCATGGTGAGAACCAACGACGGTTTTGAGATCGCGGAAGTGGATTTGGAATTACGGGGTCCCGGCGATATTATGGGAACACAGCAAAGCGGTATTTTGGAATTGAAAATCGCTGATCTGGTAAAAGACGGTCCGCTGGTTGCACAAGCCAGGGATATTGCACGAGCTATTTTGGAAAAAGATCCGCGTTTAGAGCAACCTGAACACCATTATTTGCGTACAGAAGCTTTGAAACGTTTACACGACAAGCCTAATTGGGCAGAAATAGCATAAGTATGAAAAGATTCCTTTTAATTACACTACTGATTTTAACAGCGAGCACAGCTAAAAGTCAGGTTATTTCAGGTTCGGCAGTTTTGTCGGGCCGTGTGCGAACAGATTCCACTTCGTTAACCATTTACGACAAGAACGAAGGAACCGTTTACATTGATGTGGCTATTGACAGAACAGGAAAAGTAACCGGAACAAGGATTCACGGTGAAGGGACCGATATTACTTCCAATCAGAGTATGATTCGTGCAGTAGTTCTTGCAAAGCAGCTGACATTTACTCCCGGAACGTATTACGAGAAATTCGAACATGCGCTGGTGAAATTTACGTATGTGAGAGAGGAGTGGGAACCTGTGGAAGAGTGAGCGTGATCTAAAACTCTCACCCCTCCCTCTTAATCCCCCTCCAAAGGGGGAGATAAGAAAATCCTTCGATATTCAGATAAATTAAGGTCCTAACACATTAATATCAACCGTATAAGATTCACTAAGCGAATTCGAATTCTGCTGAATTTTCTTCTATGTAGGCAAGAGTGTCTAAAATATCATTCAGCTCAAAAGAAGTAACCAGCTTCATTCTATAATCTTTGAAATGCGCAATTCCCTTGAAGTAGTTCGTATAATGACGTTTCATTTCGGCAATCCCTAATCCTTCACCTTTCCATTTCACGCTCATCATCAGGTGATCACGGGTGGCATCTACTCTGTCTTTTACCGTTGGTGTTGCCAAATGTTCTCCGGTTGCAAAATAGTGTTTGATCTCATTGAAAATCCACGGGTAACCGATTGCGGCTCTCCCAACCATGATTCCGTCGACACCATATTTATTGCGGTATTCCAGTGCTTTTTCAGGTGAATCAATATCTCCGTTCCCGAAAATCGGAATTTTGATTCTTGGATTGTTCTTTACTTCGGCAATGCGGGTCCAATCGGCTTCCCCCTTATACATCTGGGCACGCGTTCTTCCGTGAATAGAAAGTGCTTCTACCCCGATATCCTGCAAACGCTCGGCAACTTCCATAATGTTGATCATGGAATCATCCCAGCCTAAACGCGTTTTTACTGTTACTGGTAATTTTGTAGAACGAATACAAGCTTCTGTGAGACGGACCATCAGGTCAACATCTTTCAAAACGCCCGCTCCGGCCCCTTTACAAACTACTTTCTTTACCGGACAACCGAAGTTGATATCCAATAAATCGGGTTGTGTTGCGTCAACAATTCTCGCCGACATAGCCATTGCTTCTTCGTCGCCGCCAAAGATCTGAATCCCGATCGGTTTTTCGTAATCGAAAATATCCAGTTTCTTACGGCTCTTGATCGCATCACGGATCAATCCTTCCGAAGAGATAAATTCGGTGTACATCAAATCTGCACCATGTTTTTTACACAAAGCGCGAAAAGGCGGATCGCTTACGTCTTCCATTGGAGCCAATAAAAGCGGGAACTCACCCAATTCAATGTCACGAATTTTCACCATGGCGCAAAGATAGGGAAATTAAGAGGAACACTTCGACATCTCGACTCTGCTCGATGACCGAAGCTCAGTGCAAGAAGAGGAAAATTAGAAGAGGAAAGCAAAAAAGAAGATACTTTCAATCGCTGCTGACATTGCGCAGGATCAAGCAGGTTTTCATCTCCCGACGAGCACGGAAGAAGGTTGTGTGTGTGATAGAGCGCTAAAGTGGATGTTATTCTCGCTGTACTTTTGGCGAAAGTATCTCCTAATATTTCCCGCGGACAGGCCCTGATGAGCGCAGAAGCAGATTTGGCGTGATGGAGCACTAAGGTTAATGTTCCTCGCTGCTCCTTCGCTGAAGCTACGGTGTAAGCGTTTTGCTTTTTATAGATAGAATGGAACAATGACACAGTTCGTTGAAAACTCCCATACACATTGTTGCTCTGAATCGTCTACACATGCTTCTGAATTTACTTCACACGTCTCTGAATTTGTTTCACATGGCTTTGAATTGTCTGCACATTGCTTTGAATTTGTTTTACATGCCTTTGAATTCTCTGCACATTGCTCTGAATTCGTTTCACATGCCTCTGAATTCTCTGCACATGCTTCTGAATTTACTTCACACGTCTCTGAATTTGTTTCACATGGCTTTGAATTGTCTGCACATTGCTTTGAATTTGTTTTACATGCCTTTGAATTCTCTGCACATTGCTCTGAATTCGTTTCACATGCCTCTGAATTCTCTGCACATGCTCCTGAATTTACTTCACACGTCTCTGAATTTGTTTCACATGGCTTTGAATT
>CAMLIF010000181.1 GCA_946479985.1 uncultured Flavobacteriales bacterium | reverse complement strand
AACCGATTGATCCGACTTGCCAAACTTTACTTTTCAATAGACGAATGATTTACATTATTTAAATCGACTTGATTTCTACTCGGTTTCAACTCGGATTGATTTCCACGAATCTTTCTTTCCGACTAGACTAGTTTTTGTTTTCAATCGACGAATCAATCTCGTTTTCGAATTAGATCGGATTCTAGTCGGATTCAACTCAAATAACCTCAACTGACCCAACTGTTCTTGTGCCGTCGAATCGAGAAAAGATGAACGAACTGGAAGAATCAACGAAGATGCCAAACCAATAAAAAATTAGTTGCCCACCATTTAGTGGGCAGTTACGATTTTATTCGGTCGAAATTTTGGTTCAACCCATAATAAAAAGTTAGTTGCCCACCTTTAAGTGGGCAGTTAGCATTTTTTAGACGATTTTTTGGTTCAAAGGGATAATAAAAAATTAGTTGCCCACCTTTTGGTGGGCAGTTATGATTTTATTCGGTTGAAATTCAATTACAACAATAAAAAGTTAGATGCCCCGCTCTCAATGGGGCAAGTAATATTTTTTAGGCGATTTCTTAAACTTAGAAGGTTAAAAAAAACGTAGATGCCCCGCCTATGGTGGGGCAAATAGATTTTTATTACCCAAAATGGTGGATTTAGCAATTAAAAAAACGCAGTTGCCCCGGCATGGGTGGGGCAAGTAGAAAAAAATGAAACAAACGCTTAGGATTTATTCAACAGTTTTAGGTATTTCTTACGCTCCAAAGCCAGCCAGTTGTAAATCTCGGTTGCCAATCTTTCAAAGGATTCATTGTCATTGAATGCGATTTCTGTAACATGGTAGGCACGGTCGCAATACTCGTCGGTTAAATGGTCTAATCGCCGATCATTCAAATTCAATTCCATTAGAGAGAAAACGGAACGGGAAATATCTAGCATTCCATTATCGTGATCGAATCCCAATAGGTTTAAACCTAAAATGGTATGTTGATGTCTTAAATCGTCTTTTATCAATTGAATGATTACCTTTTTTGGAGTTTTTTTCTGCATGGCTCAAATATTTTACATCATCAAAAGTAAACAAATAATGTTTCTTTTGAAACTAATTTATGTTACAAAGAAACATTTAATGATTACATGTAGCCTTTTTAAGTTTACACAGCCAATATTTACAAGGGATTAGGCATTGAACGTAAGTCAGAAATTTTTTATCTTTATCGCACCATGGGTGAAAATGATAAGGTAAAAATAAACCGAATTGCAGAAGTCTTATTTGAATTAGAGATTTCACAAACTGAATTGGCTGATCGTCTTGGAAAAAAAAGACAAGTCATTAATCGCTATTGTAAAAATGCTGGTCAACCTACTTTGGCATTTTTGCGAGAAATTGCACTTGCCTTGGGTGTAAATGTTCAAGAACTTTTGGCTCCTACTCCTACTACTAAAGACGACAAAAAAGATTGTTAAAATCAGTTCTTTAACAATTGCAATTTCTGCGTCCCTTTTTCTGAAATAATCGTCAAAAAGTAAATTCCAGAATGTAGTATTGCGTTAGACACGCTGATACTTTCTTCCGAAGATAGATTCGAATAATCACGGTTTAAGATTCGTTTGCCTTGAGCATCCGTTAACTCCATCGTGAAATCAGAGTTGTCCCATTTCCCTGTAATCTTCCACTCATCGGATGAAGGGTTTGGAGAAGCAACAAAAGTGGAAGTTTCGGTTGCTTCATTTATCCCTGCAAACGGATCATAAACCAAAAACGATCCCATCATTCCGTCGTCTTCATGATGCAACAAATGGCAATGGTACATATATGGAACCATTTCATCGGTGAAAGTGGTGAACCTCGTAATAAACTTCACGCTGTCTTCGGGCATCACCAACACCACATCTTTCCAACCCTGTTCCGTTACTGGTGGAGTAGTTCCGTTCTTTTCAATCACATTAAACTGAATGTCGTGGATATGGAATGGGTGTGCAATCAAGGTATTGTTCTTTAACGTCCAAATTTCTGTGGAATTCAGAGGAACGTTGATATTAATAGAATCCATGTTGAACGTGGTGTTATTGATTCCAAATGGTCCTTCAGCACGATTCGGGATGTCTCCTGGAACAAGCGTAATCGTATCGAAAACCAAGGTACGGTTAACGTCTACATCAGCTATATTAAAAGGAACATAAGGAACTAAAGTAGATGGTATTGTTGTGATCGGACTTCCAGTTTGTGCGCCAATGGTGAATTCCACCAAGTTGAAATCTGCCCCATTCAGAAAATTATCCATGTACATGTCCATCGTATCAGCTCCGCTCCCAACAGACGGCGAACCGAATATTCCATCAGGCATTTCAGAGCCGTAACTCATCAGGTTCACCGATTGCCCATTCATACTGCTTAAATCGACAAGAATTTCTGACCGTTCTCCGGGAGCAATCAACAACCGAGTTAAGGCATTTGGAGCTTCTACCAAACCACCATCCGTCGCAATTTGGTAAAAAGTCATGTTATTGGAGAATCCGAAGTAAAATGAACGCATGCTACTTCCGTTTAAAAGGCGCATTCGTACCACCTGTGAAGGTAGATTGTTCGTTGCATTGCGTGTTCCATTTACAAAAACAGCAGTGTCCATGTGGTCGGCAATGGCAATTTGTTGTAATACATCAAACGCCTTGGTTTGAACGATTAACGGAATGTCGTCTACACCATACGTTTGAGGTAAACCTAAAGCGAGTTCGGCAGGATCATGAATAATGAATAAACCCGCAAGCCCTTTACCAACGTGTAATTCGGTTTTCCCTTCTCCATGCGGATGATACCAAAATGTTCCAGCGTTGTTTAGAATTTCAAACGATGGACTCCATGTAGAACCTGCCGAAATGGATTGATGAGGACCACCATCATTTTCAGGCGCAACATGCAAACCATGCCAATGCATAGTTGTAGCTACATTCAAGTTATTAATGACATTTAAGGTTACAACATCATTCTTATTGACCACGATAGTCGGTGAAAGAAATGAACCGTTAATTCCGTAGGTTGGCGTGGGGTTTCCTGAATAAAGCTGTGTTGTGCCTGATTGAACATTCAGATTAAATGTAGTTCCTGTTAATGCAGGCGGTATATAAAGAGGGTTTTGAGCAAAGCTATTCCCCGAAATGCAAAGGGCAAGAACCGCAAAACATGTTTTTAGCAAATCTAGTTTATTGAGTACCATATTTTTTGACGTATAATCGTATTGTTTCCGCTAAGAACCAGGTAATAAAAATTAACAGGAAATAGTGGTATTTCAACACATAATGATGCTGGAATACTACTCGAAAAGACTTCCTTTCCGCTTAGATCCAATAGTGTTAGACTGGTGAATTTAGATTTTGAATCGGTTAGTCGAAATTGATTGCCAATGAGACTGTAGGCTTGGTTTGTAGAACCAGACTCATCAATTCCGGCAGTAGATTCTGCATGAATGATCCATGTGAGTGTGTCTACTTGTTGAGGCGAATGTATTTCATAAATGGTGTATCTGATAATTCCAGTGCCAGCATTCGTATTCGGGTAGCAATGCACCAGCATGAGTCCATCGTCTCCAGGAAGAACAGGCAATGTTGTTGAACTATCAATAAGTGATGGAAAACAAGTGTTATTATCGCAAATAGTCGCTGTCCAATCATTCGGCATGTAAACAGAAAGCTTCTTCCAAACGAATTGAAGCGTATCGTTATTCGGATGAACTTGCGTGATGTTCATCGTAACTGAATTGTTTACGGTTGTATTGGAAATTAGGGTGTCATTGGGTGAATGGTAATAACTTTGAGAAACAGCAAAGCCAGCAGTGACACATAAAATCATCACTACTGGCACAAATTGCTGAATAAGCTTTAAAATATGTCTCTTAATGTGCGACATTCACTTTTTGAGTAACCGTTGATCCATCAACATGGATTTGTAGAATATAGTTACCTGCCGGAATAGAAGAAACATTGATTTGTTTTTCAATAATTCCTTTTGACATTGTTTCCTTGCTCAATGCCATTACACGTTTTCCATTAAGATCCGTTAATTCAATGAATCCTTCAGATCCTGAATTTGACTGGAAACTAACGTTTATGAAATCCGTTGTTGGATTCGGATAAACAGAAAGATCGGTAATTGCAGTTTGCTCCTCTACTCCTGCCGTAAACGTGGTCAGAATCAAATCACGCATTGTTGTCGTATCTGAT
>CAMLIF010000180.1 GCA_946479985.1 uncultured Flavobacteriales bacterium | reverse complement strand
CAACAAGCAGCGTTTTATTTTGTTTCTCTAATTCAGATTGCACAAATTTCAACTTGCGGATTCGCTCCTTAATTGAATCGGCTCCCACGAAATCGTTTCCGTAATACGCATCGATATAACTCTCTTCATAGAAATACATTTCTTTTCCTTCCACTACATTCTTAGCGTGGATTTTCGAAAAAACAGAATAGTCGATTTGATTATTGAAACGAATGAAAAAGCTTCTAAACCCAAATTGCTGCGTATAAATACTATCCTTATTCGCCTGGAATTCTCCGGAAAACCATGTTGCGGAAGTCAATTTAATTGGTTCTGTTTTGGAAATCGCCCCCTCAAGCGGCTCCAAATCTACAAAGTAGGTTTTTAGCTGGAGAATAGGCAGCATGAGTAAGCCCAAGATAAGCGCCAGCAAAAAACGATGTAAGTTATTCGAATTTTTCATGCTAGAACCGGAAATAAATGAATGGATTAAATCCGAAAGAAGCCAGTTTTGCTATGCTTATAAAGAGTAAGCAAACGGTAGCGAAGGTCCAGCCAAGGTGCTTCCAATTGTTGAATTCGTTCACGTAAATTGAATCGTGCAATCGTTTCCCGAATTTGAAATAAGTGATAAAGGAGAATAAAATGGCAAGACCAAAATAGAAAAGAACATCTGCCGGCAGCGGATCGCTTTTAAACTGGAAAGCGAACATTCTTTGTATGAACAAAAACGCATCGCTCAAATCTTCAACCCGGAAAAAAACCCAGCCTATAACTACTATCAGGAATGTAAGAGCAACTCTCGGGAGTTTTCCGATCTTCTCATAAAACTTCAGCAGAAATCCTCTTTCCAGCACCAGAAATAATCCGTGATAAGCTCCCCAGATAACGAAACACCAGGATGCACCGTGCCAAAGTCCGGAAGCCAAAAACACAAACCACAGATTGAAGTAAAGTCTGCGAGTTGAAACTTTATTTCCTCCAAGCGGAATATACAGGTAGTTTTTCATCCAGGCCCCGAGCGAAATGTGCCAGCGACGCCAGAAATCGGTAATGCTCTGAGAAACGTACGGATTATTGAAATTCTCAGGGAAACGAAATCCGAACACACGGGCCAAGCCAATTGCCATATCCGAATAACCGGAAAAATCGAAGTAAATCTGGAAAGTATAAGCCAATATCCCAATCCAGGCCGACGATGAATCCAGAGTTTCGAAAGGCATTTTAAATATGTTATCTGCCACGAGCCCCAATTGGTTTGCAATTACAACTTTCTTGGCAAGTCCGAGAGCGAAACGATACAATCCGAGAAGTTTGTTCTCAGCATTTTCATAAGCAGCCCTGTCGGTTAACTGGTCAGCCAAATCGTGGTAGCGAACTATAGGCCCGGCTATCAGTTTCGGGAATAAAATAATGTAGAGCTGATAATCCCAGAAATTGGTGAGCGGCTTATGTACTTTTCTATAAACATCTATTACATAAGTCAATGTTTCAAAGGTGTAGAATGATATTCCGATCGGTAAGACCAATTTTGTCCATTGAATATCTGAGCTGCCAAAGCTGCCCAAAACAGCATTTACATTCTCAATAAAGAAATTACTGTATTTGAAGTAGAATAAAAGTCCCAGATTTACGGTAAGCGAAACAATCAAAAGTAGTTTTCGCTTTCGCTGCTCCTCACTTTTATCCATCCATTTTACCAGGTAGAAATCGAGTAAGGTAGTTCCGAGAATGACAAAAATAAACTTCGGAGCCCCCCAGCTATACAGAAAAATACTGCCGAGTAAAAGCACCACATTCTTCAACGGACGTGGCGTGAATGTGTAGAGCACCACAAAAAACGGTAAACAATAAAGAAGAAATGTAATACTGCTGAAAACCATGGTACGCTTTACGCTAGCGAAAGTAGGAATTCGAGGTTAATAAAAAAAGTAGGGGAAGGTTGGTTTCAAAAGTAGGGGAAGGTCGCGACCTTCCCCTACTTTTAGAGACAATTTGTCAAAACCCGTTCACTCCATTCACTGTCGTATACTTCAATACATTCTTCTTATCGGGGTGGATGCGCGCAAATGCCGATTGAACCGCCAGTGTTCCTTCATGGAATCCGCAGAGGATCAACTTCAACTTATTCTCATAAGTGTTCACATCTCCAATGGCGTAGATTCCGGGAATGTTCGTTGAATAATCCAAGGTATCAACTTTGATAGCTCCCTTTTCTATTTCCAGCCCCCAGTCGGCAATTGGCCCCAGCGCTGGTTTCAAACCAAAAAGCGGAATGAAATGGTCAGCGTTTGTTACAATTTCTCCGTTTTTGGAATGACTGATCACTACTTGTTCCAAAACAGAACCACCTTTCAAATCGGTTACTTCTGCTTCGGTAATCAGAGATATTTTCCCGGCTTCTGCCAGATCGATCACTTTCTGAACCGAATCCAAATGTCCGCGGAAAGAAGCACTGCGGTGAACCAAAACCACTTCAGAAGCAATGTTGTTTTCTGTGAGAAAAATCGACCAATCCAGCGCAGAATCGCCTCCGCCCGCAATAACACAGCGTTTGTTGCGGTATACTTCCGGGTCTTTGATCATGTAATCCACTCCTTTTTCCTCGAACGATTCAAGGCTTGCAATAGGAGGTTTTCTCGGTTCAAAAACTCCCAATCCACCGGCAATCATAACAATCGGAGCTTTGTGCTGCGTTCCTTTTACGGTTGTTACAACGAACGATCCGTCTTCCTGCTTATCAATTTCAGAAGCTGCTTCGCCCAAAGTAAATCCGGGTTTGAACGGAGCCGCTTGTTCCAGCAGATTAGTGATCAGGTCTCCAGCCAAAACAGAGGGAAATCCGGGAATATCGTAGATCGGTTTTTTCGGGTAAATCTCTGAACATTGTCCGCCGGGCTGCGGTAATGAGTCAATTAAATGACAACGGAGTTTCAATAATCCCGCTTCGAAAACTGTGAATAGGCCTACGGGGCCTGCGCCGATGATAATTATATCTGTCTCTATCATTTTTTTCTTTTGTTAATCAATCACTCCCGCCGCAACGGTCTGATTTGTATTTTCATTAATGAGTATAAATGCTCCAGTTTTTTCATTTTTTGAGAACGAATCGGAACTTACTGCTTCTGCTGTCCGAATATGGACTTTTGCCAGCTCATTCAATTTCAAACTTCCGTCGCTTTCCAGTTCACGGTATGAATGAATATCAATCTTTGCCGAAATATCTTTAATGACGGCTTTTGTTTTAAAGCTATTTTGCTGGAACAAGAGTTTTTGTCCGGTTTGAAATGCAGTATTATCCATCCAGCAAATGGTAGCCTGAACAGATTTGTCGGTATTTGGTAATTGACTGCTCGGGACAATTGTGTTACCGCGGCTAATATCCAGATCAGTTGCCAAATGAAGAACCACGGGCTGATCCTTTTCAGCATCGGGAACTTCTTTCAGGTTGTATTCGATCTTTGAAATGGTACTTGTTAAACCGGAAGGAAGAACCGTAATTTCGTCGCCGACATGGAAACTTCCGCTCAGAACACTTCCGGCGTAGCCGCGGTAGTCGTGCAGTTCATCTGTTTGTGGCCGAATGACATACTGAACCTGGAAACGCGATTCATTACCGGAAGAATTTCGTTTCACATGTACCGTTTCCAAATACTCAAATAACGATGGCCCTGAGTACCAATTCATGTATTCCGATTTATTCACCACATTATCACCTGCCAGAGCAGAAGTTGGAATAAAATCAACGTTTTTCAAACCCAGTAATTTCGCGAAATCGCTATATTCTTCCAGGATTTGATTGTAACGGGTTTCGCTGTAATTCAGCAGATCCATTTTGTTGATACAGACTAAAACCTGTGGAATTCCCAATGTAGCTGAAATAATACTGTGACGTTTGGTTTGATCTGTAATTCCGTTTCTCGCATCAACGAGAATAATTGCCAAATCTGCTGTGGATGCGCCTGTAAACATATTCCGCGTATACTGCGCATGTCCCGGAGTATCTGCAATAATAAACTTTCGCTTTTCGGTAGTGAAATACTTATAAGCAACATCAATGGTAATTCCTTGCTCCCGTTCAGCTCGTAAACCATCGGTTAACAAGGCCAAATCAATGTTTGTGTCTCCACCTGTTGACTTACTTTGTCGGGTAAGTGTTTCTATAATATCTGTTGAGATGGAATGGCTGTCATACAACAAGCGGCCAATCAGGGTGCTTTTTCCATCGTCTACATTCCCTGCGGTAAAAAATCTTAGTAAATCCATATTAATAATTATTAATTGCTAGTTCCCAATTACAAATTGAAATCGTGTGTTAATGGAAAAATTCGTAATTCGTAATTCGTAATTCGTAATTCGTAATTCGTAATTCGTAATTCGTAATTC
>CAMLIF010000179.1 GCA_946479985.1 uncultured Flavobacteriales bacterium | reverse complement strand
TCCGGAATACCGAAATGGAGCCGGAAATGATCATTCTGCAGCAAATGATTCGTTCAGGAAGTATTTTTACGATTTAAATGCCAGTGAATCCTGGAAACTTCCTGTTTATGACTTGGGGACATTGCTTCCCGGCGCTGAAATCGAAGATACCTATTATGCCGTTCGTCAGGTTGTTGCCGAGTTGGTGAAAAACAATATCATTCCCGTTTTAATTGGGGGATCACAGGACCTCACTTTTGCCATGTATCAGGGGTTTGAGGAACTGGAGCAGATGATCAACGCAATGAATATTGATTATAAGCTGGATATCGGCGATCCGGAAGAACCCATTTCCGCTGATGGTTTTGTGAACCGAATGTTAATGCACAGACCTTGCTTTTTGTTCAATTATTCAACCCTTGGTGTACAGGCTCCCTTTGTACGGAAGGATGACTTAACCCTTTTTGAGAAATTATACTTCGATATGGTGCGTTTAGGCGAATATGCTGCCGATTTCAGAGTGGCAGAACCGCATTTACGCAATACAGATTTACTATCAATAGATTTACAGGTTCTCCGTTCGGCAGATTTCCCGAATGATCAGTTTGTTCAGCCCAATGGATTATTCAATCACGAATTGTGTCAGATTGCCCGTTACGCAGGGATAAGTGATAAGCTTTCGGCATTAGGATTGTTCAATTTGTCTGCAAATACCGGAAACGATTTGGCTCACTCATCCTTGGCCCAGATTATCTGGTATTTTATTGATGGAGTTGCTCAGCGCGTGGGAGATTTTCCGGTTGGTTTGAAAAAGAATTACACCCGGTTTACCGTCTTTCTCGATGAACTGGATCACGAGCTGGTTTTTTACAAAAGCGACAAAAGTGCAAGGTGGTGGATGGAGGTTCCTTATCCACCTTTGGAAGGAGTTAAATTTGAGCGCCACCACATGGTTCCGTGCAATAAAGGCGACTATGATAACGCGCTAAAAGGCGACATTCCAAACCTTTGGTGGAAGACTTACCAAAAATTAGGTTAGTCATCTTGAAACCTTATTGATTCCTTAACGTTAAATCGTTTTACGTGAAATTTTATGCTTCTTGAACATTTCGTTGTGGAAAACGTAAAGTTTAGTGACCAAAATATTTTGATTGTATTAAAACAATACTTATTTTAGTCGCCGATTGGGTAAAATTTGCCCGTATGTTCAAGATCATACCGTACTAAGTACACTGTTTATGAAGAGAAGATTACTAGTTGTTACTACCCTGATGTTCGCATCAATTGGAGCGAAAGCACAACAAGATGTCGCTTTGACTCACTTTATCTACAACAAGATGGCTGTAAACCCGGGGGAGACGGGGATAGAGGATGGAGCTTGTGGAAACTTGATTTACCGTAACCAATGGGATAAGGTGAATGGAGCGCCAAATTCGTTTTTATTTAACGGTGAAGTTAATTTGCCAAGTATCATGAAGTCTTCGCCTCTCAATGCAGGTGTAGGTATCAATGTGGTGCATGATGCAATTGGTTTTAACCGTCAGAATAATGTCATGTTGAATTATTCTCAGCACATCGATTTGCCAAATGGTAAATTGGGTATTGGAGTAAGTTTCGGCTTAATTAGTTTCGGGAATAATCCTGTATGGGTTCCGCCTAATACGCTGGCCGATGCTTCATTGCCTGCCGGAAGCAGCGCTATGACCATTGATGCTAACTTTGGTATCTATTATAGAGCAACTAACTGGTATGCCGGTCTTTCTTCTACCCATTTGCCCGCACCGAGATTAGCTCAGCAATCTATTTTAGGAACTGGTAACGTTGAGTATAACGCTGCTCGTCACTATTACTTTATGGGTGGGTATACACTTCGTGATGTTGGTGAAAAAGGTGAGCTTGACTTTCAGTTGATGGGTCAGACAGATGCTATTAAAACTTCTGTAAACGTAAATGCGCGTTATATCTATGGAGGCTTCGCGTATGGAGGTTTGGCTTTCCGTAACTCGGATGCTGCGTCTGTGTTATTAGGCTTCAGAGTGTTTTCGAGCAAGAATGCGCGAGGATACTGGAATGGCTGGGCTGGTTACTCTTACGACTTAACGATTGGAAAGATTGCGAATATTTCTAATGGAACACACGAAATGGCGTTTAAATGCTGCTTTGTGCCTATTATTAAAATTCCAAAGCATAAAAACGTTAGATGGTTGTAAAATCAAAAAAAAAATTAAAATCTTTGTAACCATTTTTAAAACGGTTCCGTTATATCACAAAATTGATCCCTGTAGTTTGTTGATGATGATCCGGAACTGTAAATTTGAATTAGGATGAAAAAATTATTGTTACTCGGCTTTCTTGTGCCGTTCTTGATGGGTTGTCCCACTAGAAGTGGCCACTTAACCAGCGTTCTTGGAAGACCGGTTTATCAGCCAGAGATTCCTCTTGGTATGGTTTACATACCTTCTGGTTCTTACGACATGGGTGAGAATGATCAGGATGTCCCGTTTTTGCATCAGACAAGAGCGAAGACAGTTTCTGTTCAGGCTTTCTACATTGATCAGACTGAGATCACGAACAATGAGTACCGCCAGTTTGTTTACTGGGTGCGTGACTCCATGGCTCGTGAACGAATCTACACAGGTATGGAAGATATCGATGCTGAGGAAGGTGCTGAGTACCTGAGTTATGCTGATTACTACTATAGTGAAGTGGAGCAGGCAATGGTAGAATTTGATCCGAGTAACTATACGGATAACCGCTCTACATTTTCCTTAAATTGGGATCGCCGATTTGAATATGATGATCCGGATTTGATTCCGCTTTTAGCTGATTTATATTATATTGAGGCTGAGCGTTTCTACGATCGCCGTGAGATTGATACGCGTAAACTAGTGTATGATTACAACTGGATCGATTTGCGTGAAGCAGCTCGCAGAGGTACTGTTGATATCGTTGCAGACGGATACAACAATCAAGGAGTGAAGGCTCCAGGACACCGTGAGTTGGATCCGACTCCACATCCTTTTACAGGAGATCCTCAAGGTTTGGATACGGATTATGGCTGGTTGAATAAAAAAGGGCAAAACTCTGCGATCCGCGGACATGAAAGTCGTTCAAGATTTGTAATCAATGAGCGTACACCTGTTTACCCGGATACATTGTGCTGGGTTCGTGACTTTACCTACTCTTTCCATGATCCGATGACAAATATGTATTTCTGGCATCCTGCATATGACAACTATCCGGTTGTTGGTATTACATGGGTTCAGGCAAAAGCATTTTCTGTTTGGAGAACACAGTTGTTGAACAGTTGGTTACAGGCAATGGGTGATATTTTTGTGAACGATTTCCGTTTGCCTACTGAAGCAGAATGGGAGCGCGCAGCAAGAGGTGATTTGAATAATTCACCGTACCCATGGGGTGGTCCATACATTCGTAATGAATCAGGATGTTTCTTAGGTAACTTCAAACCAATGCGTGGTCGTTATTTTGAAGACGGAGGATTCCACACTGTGAAAGCTTACTCATACAACCCGAATGGTTGGGGATTGTATTGTATGGCAGGTAACGTTGCTGAATGGTGTGAAACCGCATTCGATGAATCAATGAATGAATTTTCTCATGACTTGAATACGGATTACCGTTACGACGCAATGGACTGGGATCCGCCGGCAATGAAACGTAAAGTTATTCGTGGTGGTTCATGGAAAGACATCGGTTATTACTTAATGACATCAACTCGTACATACGAGTATCAAGATACGGCAAAATCTTACGTAGGCTTCCGTAATGTAGCGACACATTTGGGTCGTGGGGGTCGCGACTTCTCTAAAGAGGGAGGTGAAGAAATTCGTAGCGATATTGAATTGCGCTAAGAATAAATAAACACAAACAAAAACTTTTTATTAAACCCAAAAAACAAGAAAACTATGAAACCAGGAAGTAAAGGATGGAAGAAGTTTATGGCGAAACTCTACGGTTTCGGTGCGGCAGTCGTTATCGTTGGAGCGTTATTTAAAATCATGCACTGGCCATTTGCAGGTCCAATGCTGGTAGTTGGTTTGAGTACCGAAGCATTAATTTTCATTTTCTCGGCATTTGAACCGATTCATGAAGACCCAAATTGGGAATTGGTTTACCCGGAATTAGCGTTAGGACACAGTGATGATTTAGATCACGATGCGTTACCTGCTGCTGGACGTGGAAAAAATAACGGTGGTAGCGGAATCACAGCTGAACTAGACAAAATGTTGGAGGAAGCTAAGATTGACGGACAATTGTTAGAGCGTTTAGGAGACGGAATGCGTGCTTTAGGTGAGAATGCGGCGCAATTGAAAGGTGTAACCTCAGCGGCAGCGGCAACTGATTCTTATGTTACTTATTTGCAGGCAGCATCTGATAAAGTTTCTTCTTTGTCTGAGGCATACGAAAGAGCGTCAGTATCTATTTCCGGGATGACTTCAACTACGCAAGAAGGTGAGTCATTTGGAGAGCAAATGCAAAAAGTGTCTAAAAACTTGGCAGCATTAAATAATGTTTACGAATTGCAGTTGAAAGGATCTTCTTCTCACTTAG
>CAMLIF010000178.1 GCA_946479985.1 uncultured Flavobacteriales bacterium | reverse complement strand
GTTGAGCGTATGTATTTACCCAATATTGATTTGAGTTCAATTGACGGAATGCATGCTCTGGAACAGCAATTCCCGAATAATTGTTTTGCAATGATGGGTTTGCACCCGTGTTCGGTAGATGCAAAATGGGAAGAAACCCTTGCTGTTCTCAAAAAACATATTGATTCCCGAAAATATGCAGCAATCGGTGAAATAGGGATTGACCTGTATTGGGATAAAACCTTTGTTCAGGAACAAAAAGAGGCTTTCAGAATACAAATTGAATGGGCGAAAGAATTGGGATGGCCAATTGTTATACACGCCAGGGATTCGTTTCAGGAGATTTTTGAGGTTATGGACGAAGCTTATGACGAACGATTGTCGGGCATCTTTCACTGTTTTACAGGTAGCTCAGATGAGGTTCAGAAAGTACTTGGCTATAACAATTTCTACTTCGGGATTGGCGGTGTTGTCACTTACAAAAAATCGGAGTTGCCGGAAGTTCTGTCGCAAATTCCAATAGAAAAACTGGTTCTTGAAACAGATTCCCCCTATTTACCACCCGTTCCTTTCAGGGGAAAAAGAAACGAAAGTGCATACGTCATTCATACAGCTGAAAAAGTAGCCGAGATCTTAAGTTTGCCGTTGAGTGAACTTCGTGATATCACAACCGCAAATGCACGAAGAATTTTTCAGGATTAACCGGTTTTTACTTTACCGGCTAAATTCAAAATCACTAATTTCGATAGTACCAATTGTCCAAATTCGTTACACTAGTAACTAGAAAATAACCTTAAGATGAAAGATCACTGGGAAAACGTTTATTCGACTAAACAGCCACATGAAGTAAGCTGGACACAAGCCAAACCGCAGCATTCCTTAGACTTAATAGAAAAAAGCGGTGTGGACAAAAATGCCCGGATCATTGACATTGGCGGCGGAGACAGCAACCTGGTTGATTTTCTATTAGAAGCCGGTTATCAGAATCTTACAGTTTTAGATATTTCGGAAAATGCCATTGAACGCGCAAAGCTCAGATTGGGAGAAAATGCTGAAAAAGTAACCTGGATTGTCAGCGACATCGTGGAGTTCCAACCAACTGAAACCTATGACATCTGGCATGATAGAGCTACTTTTCATTTTTTGACAACCAAAGAGCAAATCCAAAAATACGTTTCTCTGGTCTCACATCATGTGAGCGGAGAATTGATCTTAGGAACATTCTCAGATAACGGACCGTTGAAATGCAGCGGACTGGAAATTTCGCAGTACACCAGCGATAAAATGATTGAAATTTTTGGAGAAAACTTTGTGTTAAAAGAGCATTTTAATGACAATCACACAACACCATTCAATACAACCCAAGATTTCCTGTATTGCCGCTTTGGTAAGAAATAGAATGCTATCAGCGCACCACCTTCTTTTCCTTTTCCAATTCTACATCTTCCAGTTTATTTTTGGAAATAAATTCTCCTTCTTTAAATTGGTATGAAAGTAAGTCATAACCTGAATAAGCAGACTCACCTTCGTTTTTAAATCCAACGGCAATCTTCAAAACTCCAGTAAATTCGCTTCCATTTAAAATAAGAGTATGTGTCTCCAGGTTATTTAAGAACTTGGCATACTCAAGGAAAATTTCATCGGTTGCCCTGGTTTTTCGATCTGCAATATAATAGTGAACAATTTTAACCGTGTTCTTATTATCAATTTTTTTCGCAACTGCCTTTGTTTTTAAAAGAACCTTCTTTTTCTCGGTCACAATATTCTCAGAACAAATACTATAGTACGTTTTTCCAACCTTGCTTTCTGTGCATTTGGATTGTGCAAATAATGAATTACCCAAAAGGCAGCAGACAAATATTATGCATAGATTTAGAAATATGAGCTTTGATTTCATGTATGACGATTAATTGAGATTATAACTCAAAAATAGCTGAAAAAATTGTGCCACCCTGAGAAAAGAACCATATTGGATTTCAATTTCGTCTTTCATCTAAATAACCGCGATAACTTTTTGAAAAACTATATTTGCATAAAACGTGAAGGAATGAAGAATCAGTCGAAAGTATTAGTTATTTACACCGGAGGAACAATAGGAATGGTAAACGATCCTGCAACCGGTGCTTTAACCGCTTTTGATTTTGGAGATGTATACAAACACATTCCGGAGTTGAGTAGACTGAACGTAACCATTACAACTCATGCTTTCGAAAATCCGATAGATTCTTCTGAAATGAATCCGGAGGTTTGGGCACATCTGGCTGAATTTATTCAAAGTGAATACGTCAATTATGACGGTTTTGTTGTTCTTCATGGATCCGACACAATGGCGTTTACGGCGTCTGCGTTGAGTTTCATGATGCAGGGAATTGAAAAACCAATTATATTAACCGGATCTCAACTGCCAATAGGAACCATCCGAACCGACGGAAAAGAAAACCTGATTACCGCCGTTGAGATTGCCGCTGCAAAACATGAAGATGGTTCAGCCATTATCAAGGAAGTAGCAATCTATTTTGAATATTCACTTTACCGGGGAAACAGAACAAGTAAAATTTCGGCTTCCGCCTTTGAAGCATTCCGCTCTCCGAATTTTCCACCATTAGCCGTCGCCGGAGTTCACATCAACTATGCAGATAAATTGCATAAGCCAAACAAGGAATTCACTGTTTTTACAGAATTTGATCAGGCAGTACTATTAATTAAACTCTTTCCGGGAATTGATTGGAATTTACTTTCACCTGCCATCGATGCAAAAAAAGTAAAAGGAATTGTTCTTGAAACGTACGGTTCAGGAAACGCTTCATCCAATGCTTCATTTCAACAGATTTTGAGTAAGTACCTTGCCGATGGCGGAATTGTATTGAACATTACACAATGCAGTACCGGGAGCGTTGAACAGGGGAAATATGAAACGTCTTCGTTCTTTGAAAGATCAGGAGTTATATCCGGTCACGATCTGACAACGGAAGCCGCTATTACCAAAATGATGTATGCTTTAGGAATTGCAAAAGGCGATCAACAAAAAACAACGGCGGTTCTAAGATCGGATATCTGCGGTGAAATCTCAATCTAATCCTAATATCAGCTTATGAAGATCTCCCCTAGTTACGCAGGGTTTACAGGGTGAATAACTGACATTATACTATTATTTCCTCCAGAGCATTCCAAAATTCGGCGCTAGACAATACACATCCCTGAATAATAAGCGCATGAATTTCAGCTTCGCGTTCCTGCGTATAATTTCGTTTGCTGGTAAACAATTCCAATTCGGAGAAATGGTCTCTGAGAGCATTATGAATTCCTTCCGGAGTTGAAAGATCCTGCGAACTACCCTCTTTCCGTTGAATGGAAATAAGCGATTGATCTGTTTTACCCATTTTGAAAACGATACAGGATTCAACGGTACGAAACTCCAGGTATTCTAGCTTTTCATAAACCGTTTCAAGCACTTTATCTGAGAACAATTCCACCAAAGCCACGGCTTTTTCCGGCTCTTGTTCGTTCATTTTTTTCCAGGTATCTCCCTCTACTCCGTTAATGATCAAAAATGCTTTTAGATCGCCTTCCAGATGCTGAAGCTCTTCGTCTGTTAACACGCGGTATTTCATGCTGCAAAGGTAAAATTGAAAAAGGCATTTCGACTGCGCTCAATGACCTTTTTTTTAATTCTCCTTTTCTTTCAGTAAAACGCATATTCAAAAAAGGTTCCTTTTCCTTTATCTCTAACAACAGATTGGATCAACGTGCCATTATAGGATGAAACATAATGAGAATAAATTTTTCCTTTTCCGTTAGAATATGTTTGCTCAACAATGTTTTTGTGTTCATCATATCGCACGTTACTGGTATATTTCAGCTTTCCTTTTTCAGAAAAAGTCTCATATATACTTACATTGTTTTCATGCGTACTTCGTTCAATCAAAACAGAATCATTATAATATTTGAAATGCCCCGAATAGAGTGAATCTTTGGTGTAATCTACCCGCACCAGGTAATTCTTTCCCTTTTCAACCGTTCGGGTGAATACGGAATAAGATCCGTCCGGATTGGATTCCCGATTTTTACATTCGGTAACGTGTTCTATCTTTTTTGTGTCCACCAAAGTTCCCTTGTCGTCGCAGGTATAATTCCATGTTTTTCGCACTTCACCATCTACCAGGTAACTCGCATCAGTTTTAGTATTCAATAAATCATCGTATTCCGTGATCATTTCATACACATGATTTTGCTTTCCGAATGTGGTATATTTTGTTGAAGCCACTTCTTTGTCTTTAAAATACCGGAAGTCATATTGATAAATGGGTTTTCCATTTTCGCTTGAAACATATTTTGTTACCCGGAACTGATCGTCGTAGGTATATGTTGTAAGATATTTCCCCTTTTTAGTAATTCGTTCTATGGAGCTAATCAACGTATCATTGATATACGAATAATTGGTAGTTACATTTTCTGAAACACGTTTAATCACAGATCCTGCCGGATTGTACGTTTTTGTTTCCGTAATCTTCTTTTCATTCTTACGATTCAATTCGTACATACTAACCGTTTTCACCTTATTTTCTTTAGCCAGGTTTTCAGCAGTAAAAAAGTAAATAGCGTTATTGGAAAAATACAAGATCTGGTATCTGGCCGATTCAACCTGGTATAACTTCGGAATAGGTTTGTGATTTGGTGATGC
>CAMLIF010000177.1 GCA_946479985.1 uncultured Flavobacteriales bacterium | reverse complement strand
TCTCGCTCCTTTTTCACTTTTCTATAAAAATAATGACTGAGACAAACATAGGAGCCACATAGAGATATAAAGTTGCAAAGATGCAGATAGGAAGAAATTAATGGGATGTGATTTTTAACACATTGTCACATAGTACTTGGACCTGGGTATTAGAGTGTAAAGTGCAAGAATTATATACCGCGAACTTTTTTGATATTGTCGTAGGCTTCCTGTAAACGCTGGAACTTTTCCTTCGCGCCTTTCTGGTATTCTTCTCCGAGAGAAGCTACTTTATCGGGATGGTAGCGTACGGCCAATTTTCTGTATGCTTTTTTCACATCATCATCGGAAGCATCTTCTGCAACGCCCAGTACTTCATAATCGGCTTTGATGTCGTGTTTGAACATTCCACGTACAGAACCAAAATCCATTGGCGGAACATTGAGCCATTGTGCCAACTGCTGTAATGTACGGTTTTCAAGATCAGAAACTTCTCCGTCTGACTGGGCAATTCCGAACAAATAATGTAGTAATTGAATACGAATTTCTACCTGGGCGCGCATCGAAATATCGCGGCAGATTTCCTGGATAGGAATGGTAGGTGCATCCAGAAAGTGTTTCAGCGTTTGAAGGTGCTGAGAGGAGAAGTTCGGACCGAATTGCTGGGCTAAAAACGCTTTCACAAAGTTTAATTCCGACTTCACGACTTTCCCGTCAGTCTTCATCATATAGGCAGAAAGCGCTAATAATTGAGTAGGAAAATCATAACGCTGTGTTTGCTGACGGTAGTACTCAAAAATATCCTGAAAAGACTGGCTGCTCTGTCCTTTATTCGCATTCGGATTTTTACGCATGCGAATACTTTGATCAACTATTCCTCCAATGAAAAAACCAACAATCGCTCCTATGAAACTCTTTGTCAGGATAAATCCTAAAACTGCTAATATGATACTGTACACGCTGAAAAAATAAGCCTCCCGAAGCAGATCTCCTATCGTCGATCGCTTCGGGAGGTATTGTTGTTGTTAAATTAAGTCTATACTTCGTTCAATGAATGAATTCAGGTCTTCGCCTTTCAGCATTCCCTGAGCCAAAAGTGCTAAATCTGTAAGTTGTTTCACTTTATTCGATTTCTCTGATTCGTCCGTTATTTCAAGCAAACCTTCTACTTTCTTATGATTTGCATTCACGAGCAAATTATAATTTTCAGGAAACGCTCCAAAGAAGCCGCCTCCACCCATTTTCTGCTGTTCCATCATTCTTCGGATAAACTCAGGCTGGGTTACAATTATCGGCGCATCTGTTTCGCTCATGGCTTTGAATTCGACTTTGAATTTCTGTGTGTTGACAACCGATTCAAAAACCGGTTTCAATAATGCCTGTTGTTCTTCAGTCAATTTAGCCGGCAATTCGCCTTCTTTCTGAATCAATTGATCCAAAGTATCTGCATCCACACGAGCAAACCAAACCTGATCAACATCCTGTTCCATTCTGGAAACCCAATGCGGAGCCAGCGGACCTTCAATCAAAGCTACCTGATAACCACGATCTTTCGCTTGTTTTACAAATGAGAAATGTTCCTCTGCATCATGCGTATATAGAATAACTACTTTTCCGTCCTTATTGGTTTGAAGCGGTGCTATCTGCTCCTTGAACTCATCTATTGTAAAGTATTTCCCTTCAGTGGTTTTTATCAAAGCGAAAGATTTGCTTTTTTCTGAAAACTTGTCATCCGAAAGCATTCCGTATTCGACAAAAATCTTCAGATCATCCCATTTCTCTTCAAAATCAGCACGGTCTTTCTTGAACATTTCTGCCAATTTATCGGCTACTTTTTTTGTAATGTGCGAAGAAATTTTCTTCACATTTCCGTCACTTTGCAAGTACGAACGAGAAACATTCAAAGGAATATCCGGTGAATCAATTACACCATGCAGCAATGTCAAAAATTCAGGTACGATCTCCGCAACGGAGTCCGTAATAAATACCTGATTCGAATACAAATTGATCTTGTTACGCTGAACTTCTACATTTTCCTTGATTTTTGGGAAATACAAAATTCCTGTCAGATTGAACGGATAATCAACGTTCAAATGAATATGGAACAACGGATCTTCAAAGCTGGAAGGATACAATTCGTGATAGAATGCTTTGTAATCTTCGTCTTTCAAATCGACAGGTGCTTTTGTCCATGCCGGAGCAGGATTGTTTACCTGGTTCTCCACATCAACCGAAACACGTTTTATTTTTCCTTCGTCGTCTTTTTCACCTTCAGGCGAATCAATGTATTCTACTTTTGTTCCGAAAACAACCGGAATTGGCAGGAACTTGCAGTATTTGTCAAGTATTTGCTGAATTCTCGATTTCTCCAGGAACTCAGCAGATTCGTCGTTGATATAAAGAATAATATCTGTTCCGCGGGTTTCTTTTTCTATCTCGGTGATTGTAAATTCGGTAGAACCGTTACTTTCCCATTGAACTGCCTGCGCACCTTCATAACGAGCAAGCGTTTTGATCTGTACTTTCTCGGCCACCATAAACGCGGAATAAAATCCGAGCCCGAAATGTCCGATAATGCTTTCAGCGCCTTCTTTTCCTTCGTATTGCTTTACGAATTCTTCGGCACCGGAAAATGCAATCTGGTTGATGTATTTATCGATTTCTTCGTCGGTCATCCCGATTCCGTTATCGCGAATTGTCAGTGTTTTAGCTTCCTTATCCAGGATAACCTCTACTTTCAACTCACCCAATTCTCCTTTGAATTCGCCGGTTGAAGTAAGAACTTTCATCTTCTGGGTTGCATCAACAGCATTCGATACCAACTCTCTCAGGAAGATCTCGTGATCGGAATACAAGAATTTTTTAATGATTGGAAAAATATTTTCCGTAGAAACATGAATTTGTCCTGTTTTCATAAAATTATTTATTTGGCTTCTACTTGACAAGGTTTATGCCAAGAGAGATTTGGTGACAAAGTGGCAGATGTTCTATTTCAAAAGAAGACACGGGAGAAAAAAAACATAGTCACGTAGCTAACATAAGCACATAGCAGCAACGCATTCAGATAGAGGGAATTAAATACAAGGTATCTATCACACATTTTAAACTTGGTTTATAAGAAAACGTATTATTCATAATATGCTATTTTTACAGTACAACGAATTGAACCAAATCCCATGTCCATCACCCTCCGTCTTTGCATCACTCTCTCGTGCTTTCTTGCTACTATTTCCTATTCTCAGCACAATCCAAAACAAAAAAACATTAACCAAAAAGATGAAAGCGGTAAAAAGCAAGGGCGCTGGGTCTATTACGGAATTGACCGTCCGGATACTCATTTTCCTGACAGCTCAAAAGTGGAAGAAGGGTATTATGTGGATGACAGAAAAGAAGGACATTGGGTGAAATACAATTTGGACGGATCGGTGAAAGCTGAGGGAGAATATAAAAACAACCGTCCAAAAACAGATTGCACGATGTATGTTTCTGATGGAAAAGTGAAAGAAACATCGGATTGTACATTTAAGTCACTGAGTGAAACAAAAACCGGAGAAGTTGAAAATGAGTTTGTGCCGCCAATAGTTTATAATTCGAGTGATTATTACAAATACATTGCTCCGAAATATGATTTATGGGGCTATTTCCCGTTGATTTACATTGGTCCTCCGAAAGAGTCTGTTATTGCAAATTTTTTGACTTTCGTTTATCCGGATAGTTCGGCCTCGGCAGAAATCATTTCTCATACGGTCACTAAAAACATCGAATTTCAACAAACTACCCCTTCCAATTTAGCTATCACTTTTGTACCGGAGAACAGATTCTGGGTTCCGCAACCAATCCTTTTTGGAGAAGATACAATGGAATATCATTCGGCTAGCACTGTTGTTTTAAGAAACTTATCGAACGATACACTTATTGTTGGAAAAGATCTGACTCTTGATTTGAAATTACAGTATTTCGATGGTGAAACCTGGTTGAATGCACCGGAGAATCCAACAACCTCGTTTTTATTACCCGAAATGAAAGGAACAGTGATTCTTTATCCAGGTGAGATTATTGTTACAGCCATGCCACTCTTTGAAAACGAGTACCGGAAACTGAGGATTGTTTTTAATGAAACGATTTCGGATGAATTCTACATTGAAAAAAACTAATCGTTCTCTACCACTGCGTATTCTGAATTCTCCCTTGAATTGTATTGATGAGCGCTAACTATTGATTGAGCACCAAAAGCTATCGACTGAACTGTTGACGAATCAAACCATCCAACACTTATCTTTGGATCATAACCAATGACTTATGAAACTTCTTATTTCGGCCTGTATTCTTCTGGTTACTTCATGGAGTTATTCCCAAAAGGCATTCGAACATAAAAATGCCGCAAATTTTGGCATTCGAACCACTCAACTTGACAGTATATACAAAAGTGCTGTGCATAGTGATTCGACTTTAGCAGTTTTTAAAAATGTTGAAGTGGTTTCGGAAGCTTATGGTTCTTTACTGCAATCTTTTGGCGATTTTCTTTATAAAAACAATTTTGTCTGGCAAGAGAAAACCTCTGGTTTCAACCGTATTTACTTTGATAGTGACGGAAGTATTGATTATTTCGTTTATACTTTCAGAGGAGCTCAGTTAACCGAAGAGCAAATTGCCCGATTCAATGAATTGCTGAATCAGTTTATTCAGGATTATCGTTTTCCACTTACCGCGGATGTGAAGTTCGCTCAATGCAGCCCGGTGACATATATGCCGAAAGGAAAATGTTTTTGATGAATCGATATATGAAATTCAATTCATTACTTCACCTTTCTCAACGGAATACAAATCACATTGTCATGCTTCGGCAAATCGGAATCGTTTTCGATAACTACTAATTTCGAACGACGCTCCTTAGTTCCTTTTTGTTT
>CAMLIF010000176.1 GCA_946479985.1 uncultured Flavobacteriales bacterium | reverse complement strand
TATGGCATTAGAAAACGAATTTCGTCCGAAACAAGAACCAGTTGAAGAAAAAACAACTGCTAAACGAACGCGCTATACTACCGGTGATGTTGAAGAAAACGATCCGCCAAAAAAGGAAAGGGCAAGAGTAAAAGTTGCTGTTCCTATTAAAGGTCTGGCATCGCGCTTTGACAAGAAACGAACGAAAACTATCGTCGGAATCCTCTTGGTTTTGCTGTCGTTTTTCGCATTCTTTTCATGTGTCTCTTATTTCTTTACCTGGACTGCAGATCAGGATCGTGTATTGGATAAATCATTATTCACCTTCCTGTTTGAAGCTGATCCTAAGCCTGTAGCTAACTGGCTGGGGAAATTTGGTGCATGGACTTCTCATTTACTCATGTTCCGTTGGTTCGGAGTTTCTTCGCTCGGAATTGCGTTTTGCGTATTTCTGATCGGTTTCCGCTGGATGCTCAACATTCGTTTGCTGCCAATTAAACGATCACTAGCCGTTTCTTCGCTTTTCATGGTTTGGACCAGTTTATTCCTGGCTTATTTCGTGGAAAAAATAGATTATCTCGGTGGAACTTTCGGATTCACAGTTGTAAACTGGATGAAACTCACCGTCGGCAGTTTTGGCGCATTCATTGGAATTGTAGCCATTTTATGGGTTGTAATTATCATTCTTTTTGATGCCGATATTATGTCCTGGTTCAAAAACTCTAAAAACGCCTTTGCCGATGAAGAGGAAGCCGAGCCTGCAACGGAATTTGTCGGAGATATTCATGTAGTAAATACAATCAAGGATGACCAGATCCAACCCGATGCTGCTTCTGAGGCCATTCATTTTGATGAAGATGATGAAGAACCATATCAGGACGACGAAGAAGATAGTTTCATCGTAATTCATAATGATGTTGAGAAACCGGAACAAGAATTAGAGATTTCCGTTCCACCGGTTACAAGTGTTCCTGTATCAACTGATCTGGAATTGGAGGATTTTGAGGAAGACGGATTTGCAGTTTCTATAGCACATGCAGAAGCATCGTTAAGTGAGGAAGAACTAAATAACCGTCAGGCAGAATACGGAGATTATGATCCGACACTTGATTTGTCGTCCTACGTACTGCCTCCTATTGATTTGTTGAAGGAATACGGAAAAGGACAGGTTTCTATTGATAAACAGGAATTAGAAGATAACAAGAATAAGATTGTTGAAACACTTTCTCATTACAAGATTGATATTGCCAAGATTAAAGCAACAGTTGGTCCGACGGTTACGCTTTACGAAATTGTTCCTGCGCCGGGAGTCCGGATTTCCAAGATCAAGAACCTGGAAGATGATATTGCCCTAAGTTTATCAGCTCTGGGAATTCGTATTATTGCACCAATTCCCGGGAAAGGAACCATCGGTATTGAAGTTCCGAACAGTAAACCGGATATGGTTTCCATGCGTTCGCTGATTGCTTCGGAGAAATTCCAGAATTCCGACATGGAACTTCCTGTTGTAATGGGAAAAACCATTACGAACGAAACTTATACTTTCGATTTAACAAAAGCGCCTCACTTATTGGTTGCCGGGGCAACAGGACAAGGTAAATCGGTAGGATTGAATGCTATTCTTGTTTCTATTCTTTACAAGAAACATCCGGCACAAGTGAAATTTGTACTGGTCGATCCGAAAAAGGTTGAACTAACACTTTACAACAGAATAGAACGACATTTCCTGGCTAAACTTCCGGGAGAAGAAGATGCAATTATTACAGATACAAGCAAGGTTGTTAATACGCTGAATTCGCTTTGTATCGAAATGGATAATCGTTACGAGTTATTGAAAGTTGCTGAAGTCCGTACAATCAAAGAGTACAACGCGAAATTCATTGCACGAAAGCTGAATCCGGAAAAAGGACATCATTACTTGCCGTATATTGTAGTGTTGATTGATGAGTTTGCTGATTTGATTATGACTGCAGGAAAAGAAGTGGAACATCCTATTGCAAGGTTGGCTCAGCTTGCCCGGGCTATCGGAATCCATTTGATAGTTGCTACTCAACGTCCTTCGGTGAATGTTATTACCGGTATGATCAAAGCCAATTTCCCGGCGCGTATTGCGTTCCGTGTGTTGTCAAAAATCGATTCCAGAACAATTCTTGACTCATCCGGAGCAGATCAGCTGATTGGTCGCGGAGATATGCTTATTTCACTTGGTTCGGAGTTAATTCGTGTTCAGTGTGGCTTTGCAGATACTCCTGAGGTCGAAAACATTTGTAAATTCATTGGTGAACAACGAGCTTATCCGGAAGCAATGATTTTACCGGAGTATGTGGGTGCTGACGGCGGAAATGATTCGGATATCGATATAGACGATATTGATCAGTTGTTCGGCGAAGCTGCGCGAATGGTTGTGATTCATAATCAAGGCTCGGCTTCTTTGCTGCAGCGTAAATTGAAATTGGGATATAATCGTGCCGGACGTATTGTGGATCAGTTGGAAGGTTACGGAATAATCGGGCCGTTCCAGGGGTCCAAGGCGCGTGAAGTGCTTTTCAGTGATATCGAAGCTTTGGAGGAATTCCTGCGAAGTAAAGGCATTCAATAACATTTTTTAGCAATTTGATGCCGAGCGTGGCACAGTTCTGGTAAATCCCCGGGAAACAAATTGATATGAAATCTATTATTCTTGCATTAACGCTTGTAGTTAGCGGTTACTCACTGGCACAAGACGCCAAATCTCAGGGAATCCTCGACAAAGTTTCCACTAAATTAAAAGCGAATAAATCTTTCTATGTTGAATTCAGTTCCGAAGTAAAAAAAGGAAGTTCAAGCACCACAACCTCCGGAAAAGGATGGGTTAAAGGGGAGAAATTCTCAACAACGTATGGTGACAATACTATTATTTCAAATGGAAAAAAAACCTGGACTGTGCTTAAAAAAGATAAAACAGTCAACGAAGCTGCTGTTGAAGATGATGAAGAATCTTTGAATCCAAAGAAACTGATGACCATGTGGGAGTCGGGTTTCAAAAACAAATACGAAAAAGAAGAAACACTGAATGGCGTAAAAGTTCACGTTATTACCTTAACTCCGGTAAACACGAAAAAATCGAATTTCACTTCTATTACATTATATATTTCGAAAGACAGTAACGAGTTGAAAAAAGCAGTTATGAAAGCGAAGGATAAGTCGGTAACAACATACTCAATCACGAAGTTTACCTCCAATCCAACGGTTGAAGATTCGAAGTTTGTTTATGACAGTTCGAAATATCCGGGATATAAGCTGGTGAAAAGTTAATTTGAGGCTATAAAATGAAAGTCTCGTTTTAATCGAACGGGACTTTTTTATGCCCTGAAAGATCATCGGGTAGTGCCAATTCACAAAATCTTAAAAAAAGTCAAATTAAGTTGGCACAATTTCTGATATTTGCAGAGAAAATAAATCCAATTATGAAAAACATTTTGCTCGCTTTAACGCTATTTGTTGGTTGCTACTCAGTAGCACAAGATGCGAAAGCGCAAGGTATTCTTGACAAAGTTTCAACTAAAATTGATGGCTACAAGTCCTTTTACGTTGAATTCAGTGCTACAGTAAAGAGTGGTTCCGGAACAAGTACAACTACAACCGGAAAAGGCTGGGTTAAAGGAAGTAAATTCTCTGCAACTTACGGTGAAAACACGATTATCTCGAACGGAACAAAAACCTGGACAGTGGTTAAGAAAGAGCGTACAGTTTATGAAGCTGCAGCTGATGAAGACGACGAGGAATCAATGAATCCGAAGAAGTTGATGACCATGTGGAAAACAGGTTTCAAAAACAAGTATGACAAAGAGGAAACATTGAACAGTGAAAAAGTTCACGTCATCAGTTTGTTCCCGAAAAACCCGAAAACAGCGAATTATCATACAATTACGTTATACATTGCAAAAGATGATAACGAGTTAAAAAAAGCAGTTATGAAAGCAAAAGATGGTTCGGTTATGACTTATTCCATGACCAAGTTTACGGCAAATCCAACTGTTGAAGATTCTAAATTTGTATTCGATCTTTCTAAATATCCGGGATACAAATTGGTGAAGAGCTAATAAAACATCTTAAATATTAAAAATCCCGTTTCAGCATAACTGAAACGGGATTTTTTTATTGGCAAATGTCCAACTCCTTTCTCAACTAATCGTTAAACAAGTTTGGAAGCGCAATGCATTGCGCCCCAACTTGTAAAACTCACTCAATATTAAAACTCGTACAAAGCAACTAATTCTTGTTTGAATCGATCCAATGGCAGGAATTGTTTCTCTAATCCAACTGCGAATGGAACAGGAGTGTCAATTGATGCAACTCGTTTAACGGGTGCATCTAAACGATCAAAACAGTTTTCATTAATCAGGGCGGAGATCTCACCTCCAATTCCCCCGGTCATACAATCTTCATGTAAAATGATCACTTTTCCTGTTTTGCGAACAGAATCGAAAATAGTTTGAGAATCTAACGGCAGAAGCGTTTTTAAATCAATCAGGTCAGCTGATATTTCCGGATTTTCATCCAAAACTTCCATTGCCCAGTGAACTCCTAAACCGTAAGTAACAATCGTAATATCATCGCCTTTTCTTACATATCCTGCTTTCCCGATTTCCGTGGTATAATAATCATCGTGAATATCTTCGCGAATAGAACGGTATAAGAATTTATGCTCGAAGAACAACACTGGATTCGGATCTTCAATAGCTGCATTTAATAATCCTTTCGCATCACCCGGAAATGCAGGATAAACCACTTTTAATCCCGGAGTGTGGAAGAACCATGCTTCGTTGCTTTGGCTGTGGAAAGGCCCGGCAGCTGTATTTGCTCCTGTAGGCATTCGAACCACAACATCTGCGTTTTGTCCCCAGCGCCAGTGTATTTTAGCTAAATTATTGATAAT
>CAMLIF010000175.1 GCA_946479985.1 uncultured Flavobacteriales bacterium | reverse complement strand
GAGATCACAGGAAGTGACTGGAGTTCAGACGTGTGCTCTTCCGATCTAAAATCCATAAACACATTCAATGGAATAGTAATGCCGCACTGTTCCTGAATTTGATCAATAATCCGAATTATTGTGAAAGACGTTGCTCCTGCGTCAAAAAGGTCGTCATTGTAATCTAAATCTTCAGAACCGATGACAGAACGGATAGTTTGCAGCAATTCCTCATCAGCAACCTGGGATTCATTCAGATCGGCAGGCGTGGTTTTTTCTGGTGTTGTTGATTCTGAATCCATCTTGGTTTCAGTTAATTGACTTAGCTTTTTCAGATCCGTTTTTCCGTGTGCGGTAACTGGAATCGTATCTATAAAAACAGCCTTATTTGGCACCATGTGTTCTGGCAAACTGAGTCGAATAAATTGCCTGATTTCCTTTGTTTCTAATGGAGTGTTTGCAACAATATAAGCAACCAGTTTCGGATCAGAAGTTGCAGCGTCTTGCACCAATACAACGGCACGTTCTATGTTGGGATGCTGACCCAACGCTGCTTCTATTTCTCCCAATTCGATACGGAAACCTCTGACTTTTACCTGTGAATCCGTTCTTCCAAGGTATTCAATATTGCCATCTTCCAAATAGCGGGCATTGTCACCGCTGTTGTACAGACGAACATTCGGATCGTTCGAAAAAGGGCTTTTGATAAACCGTTCGTTTGTTAACTCTGGTCTGTTTAAATAACCTTTTGCAAGACCTGCTCCACCGATATAAAGCATTCCCTTCTCACCTGCCGGAACTGGTTTTAGGTCACTATCCAGGATTAGAATTTCAATATTGTGAATGGGTTTGCCAATGGGCACTTTTCTATCAGGGCGTTGATACCATTCCCAATAAGTCACATCGACAGCTGCTTCCGTTGGTCCATATAAATTGTGCAGTTTTCCGGAGAGTTTTTCGTCAAACTTCAAACCGAGATCATACGTCAATGCTTCACCGCTTGTAAATACTTGTTGAAGGCTTTTACACGTTTCCACCCCACGTTGCTGCAGGAAGAAATGCAGCATAGACGGTACAAAATGACAAACCGATATCGCTTCTTCTTTGATGAATTCAACGAGATACGCAGTGTCCTGATGACCGTTAGGTTTCGCTACCACCAGGCAAGCTCCTGACAGTAAGGGCAAAAAGAATTCCCATACCGAAACATCAAATGTATAAGGTGTTTTTTGCAGGATACGATCGCGATTACTAATCTGATATTCTTCGCGCATCCAGAGAAGTCTGTTGCAGATGGCTTTGTGTGAAATCATACAGCCTTTGGGCTTGCCAGTTGAGCCTGAGGTATAAATAACATACGCTAAGTCATCTGGCTTTGATATGCTTTTTGGATTAGTCTGCGGGAATTCTTTTAAGGAATTCCATTCATCATCCAAACAGAAAACGGTTCCAAAGAACTGTCCGATTCGTGTTGCAGTTTTCTTCTGAGCAAGCACAATCGATACTCCTGCATCTTCCAGAAGCATATCAATACGATCGGTTGGGTAATCAGGATCGATCGGTAAGTAAGCCCCGCCAGCTTTCAAAATTGCCAATAATGCAATACTCATTTCGAGGGAACGTTCCATTAAAACGGCAACGATCTTATTTGGACCAACACCTACTTCGCGCAAATAGTGCGCACATTGGTTGGCTCGCCCGTTCAATTCTTTGTACGAGAGTGTCTGACCGTCAAAACGAAGTGCATTGGCGTCCGGATTTTGGTTAGTTTGTGATTCGATTAGCCTGTGGAGGCTATCATCCAGTGAATAGTTCATTGTAGTGTCGTTTCAAGTATGGTTAAAATATTTCTCTGTTTCGAGTAGACTTCATTTCATCATCAGATAACTACTTCGTTTAATTGTATATCTGCAGCATCTTGGAATTGATCTTTCAAAGGACAAATGAGCTGTGAAAAATCTGCTTGCATCCAATATTCTTCGTTTGTGGCAAGTGTTTCCAAAAGCTTGTGATAGGCTTCAAACATCAGCTCTATCATGCCTTTTGGGAAAACGCCAGTTGCTTTGTCCCAGTGAATATGCAATTGTCCAGCGTGCTCCTCACTGATGTTGTCGAGTTGCACTTGCGGAGTTTGACTTCGTGATTTTCCTTTTCGGAAACCTTGAGGCAACACTACTGAAGATGAGTCGCTCAAACCAGTGAAAACAATTGGGAATGTATAACGCTTTTTATCAGGATGCTTCATGGCAGCTATTCGTAAAGCACGCAATCCGCTTACCGCATTGTGAGATAAATCCTCTTCAACCGTCTGATGATATCGTTGAAGTTTAGTCACAAAGGATTCGCTGTTATTGCCTATGGTTACCCAACTCATTGCAGTAAAATCTCCTACAATTGATTCAATGGATGGATCATTACTCCATCTTTTCCAACTAGGAATAACAATGGAAAATGGTGTTTTTTCCGACCATGCTTCAAGGATTTCGGCATAAGCGCCTAGTAAAATGATTTCTGGTTTGATATGAAGTTCCTGAGCTTTTTGTTTGAGTTTACTCCAGTTTGTCACTACCGACTCCAGTCGCTCGGTCGTTGGAGCATTTGTTTTTTCTGAAACAGTTGTAAGCTTTGGTCCAGCCGGAAGTTCTGCAAATTTTTGTTTCCAAAAGCCAAAACTTCGCTGATAACTTTCCGTTTTCCCATAATTCTTAAGGGATAAGATACAATCAGCGAATGAAAAAGGAAGCTTTTCGGGTAACGCTTCCGGATGTATATAAAAATGAAAAAGCGCTCGTTTTATGGTTTCAATGCTGGTAAGGTCTGCAATGATTAATTCGATACTCAAATGAATTTTAAAAGCCTTTTCATCAATTTTACTGACTTGTAAATCAAAATGCGGCCATTCACCAAAAGGACACATTCGAGAAATCATAGCGGCTTCTGTTTGCTGTAATTTTTCCTGGATTGTCTCTATTGTTTGACCTTGCAGATCATTTACTTGTATTTTGTAATATGGTACTTCTTTCAAAACTTGTTGAGTGCCATCTGGCAGCAAAACCGTTGCAAGCATGCTGTGAACGCCCATGACTTTTTGCCAGGCAAGTTCCAATCGCGCAACATCCAAGTTGTCGGTAACAAAATCGGTATACAATTGTGCACTAATACCTGATCCATGAGCACTTCTGCCAAAAGCATAAGCTTGCTGCTGATCCGTTAACGGGAATGGATTGAATTGTTCATGAGGGAAGTGTTTCAGTTGCGGTGAAGTTTCCACTTCTGGTACAGAAAAATTATTCAAACCCTGCTTCCAGTCGGCGGAAGGATTGGCTAGTGCCAATAAAACGTGTTCATAATCGGTAAAGAGTTGTTCGATGAAACCCGCAGCAAAATATCCTTCAGCAACGTCCCAACTAAACTTCAGAGCACCTTTATGTTCATACGTTTGGTGATCCAGGTAAACCTGTGGAGTTTGAGTAACAAAAAAGGAAATTTGATCGAAAAAACTTTCGCTTGCCCCCCATTCCTTATCACCCAATAACGAAGTGAAAACGACAGGTAAAGAAAGTGAAGCAGAAGCCAATCGTTTCTTTTTTAATTCCCGTAATACTTTGATGCCACTGACTGCTGTATGCCCAAGGTCTTCGAATAATTCTTGCTGCACTTGCTTTGTGAGCATTTCAAAGCTATTCCCGTTGCGCTCTTTTGCAGCAAAAAGTGTGGTCGAAATAAACGGACCAATTATTTGTTGAAGTCTTGGATCAGATAGACGGTTAAAGAATGTCAGTATCAACGAAAAAGACTTGTTATTCGATGCTGTCCTCAATACTTCATTGAAAACGGTTAACAGGAAAACAGTTGGAGAAATTCCAGCTTTTTTCAGTCTGTTATGGAGCGGTTCCCAGATTTCTTTTTCAAGTCCGCCTTCTAATCGTACACGTTGATAATGATCCGCTTTTGGCTTAGCTAAACTAATTGGAAAAGACGGACCTGCAGGCATATCAACCAAACGTTTCAGCCAATAATCCAGGTCTTTTAAGTGAGCATGGGATTGTTCATCTGCTTTATCTGCAATAATGCAATCGCGGAAAGATAAATCCGTAGTTGGAATCTTCCAATCGGGATTTTCATATAGCATTTTCCATTGTTGCAGCAAAAGGTGAAGGCTATAGGCATCAACAATTAATTCATCAATACTGAGATGAAGGGTTTTCTTGTTGGAACAAATACTAATGCCTATTTCAAAAAACGGCCATTCAGTTGCTTGATACACTTTATGAGACAATCGGTTTCTGGTATCTTCTACACATTGTTCTTGCTCGAAAATTTCTTTCCTTCTTAGATCCGCTACTTTGAATTCATAAGCAGGAAGCTCTTCCATGATTTGTTGCAAACCATTTGGCAATATTTTCATCCGAAGCATTGGATGGTGCGCAACCAGGCGTTTCCATGAATCGTTCAGTCGATAAACATCCATGTTATTAATATCGAGCTCCAGATAAATATGGCATCCTACCTTGTCGCCAGTTGCAAGACTACGACCACTTAAAAAGGATTCCTGAATATCATTGAGTGGAAATGGTTCGAACTGCTCTTTGGTGTTTACAGGTATAGCCGAATTGATAGGTACGTTGTTCACTTCACTAACCACCTTTTGTCTGTTACTCTGAGGTTCTTGTTCAAGCAAAATGGCTTTTTGCAAGCGTTCTGAAAAGGAAACAGCAAAATAATCTGCGAGTTCAGCTATCGTGGTGTATTCAAATAGCAAACCAGGTAAAAAATCAGGATCGAGGTGTGTTTTTATTCGCTGTGTAACTTGTAAAAGATCATGCGAGGTCAATCCAAGTTCGAAAAATCCTGCATGTAAATCCAGTTCGCCAGTAGTTTTCAACTGATCCAACAGTAATTGTTGAACGAATCGCTGGGCGTTCGCCTCCACTGTAGTTAACGGTAATTCAAAATAAGTCTGAGTTGAAGAAGCTTCTCTAACTTGCTCAGTGATAACTACATTTGTTTCCGCATCATCTGTCAACCAATAACGGTCTTTTGAGAACGGGTAAACAGGTAGCGCTATTTTCTTTTTAGATTCAATACTATAAAGTTGTTCCCAATCTGGGTTAATTCCTTTTGTATAAAGTTTTGCAAGTGTTTGTAATTGTTTTCGATGTTCTTGGTTTGACGCTTTTGTACCACTAAGTTGCTGCGCTATACTTCGATAAGCTTCATTGTA
>CAMLIF010000174.1 GCA_946479985.1 uncultured Flavobacteriales bacterium | reverse complement strand
CTGATCACAATCTATCCCAAAAAACGGTGGATCACCATTTCCTTTACCTACCTTCAAGAAAAACAACATGTCAGGAAAACACAAAAAACAATTTGGGGTGTGGATGGATGCTCATCACGCAACAATAACAGGTCGTAAAGACGAAGATAGCACGGATTTCGAGATTCTTGGAAAGGTTGACAATCCGGGCGCAGAGAAGAACACCAGTGAATATGCCGAGAACAACCAGGAACAGGCGCTCACGCATAAGTTTTTCAAAGAGATCGCCGCGAAAATGGTCAATATTGATGAAATTCATGTTACGGGCACCGGCCAGATTCAGGAACAATTCATTCACTTTCTTTCCGACACGCCACAGTTTAAAGAAGCAGTGGCTACCGAAAGTACTTCCAACAGAATGACCGACGATGCCCTGGTGACAATGATAACGGAGCATTTTCGTTAAGAAATTGCTTTAACATACTAGTGAAATTCCCCTGAGTATAGCTTTGGGGTTAAAAAGATCGGGGTAAAATTGCCCCGATCTTTTTTCTTTCCCGGAGAAATCAGAACAAAAATGCTGCTGCTTATTCTTTCACGATCTTCGCTACCAGCTTTCCGTAATAACTGCTGATGGTTACAAAGTAGATTCCATCTTTCGCTGCAGACACATCAATGCTTATTTTCTGGTCCGTAATACGTGTAGAGTATACCATTTCGCCCAACACATTGCTTACTGTCACAATTTGGTCGGAAAATACTGTTTGCTGGTCAGACAATATAAATAGCCCTTTTGAAGGATTCGGGTAGATTTCCAACAAATCACTTACGGTAAGCCGATAAGGAAGCACCCTGAAGATGTTCTTGTGACGGCGTAATTCCATTACACTATTTTCTCTTCACGTTCCCAGAAGCGGTGGCTGCCCATTGCTTCGATAAATACGTCAGCCTGTTTATTTATCAGCACACCTTCGTCTGCATTTTTTCCATCTTTCATTGCATAAGTTCCTGACAAAACAGTTGCGCCCTCATCTTCAGCGGCGATAAACTTGCAATGTTTAAAAGCGTCATTGATAAATTCTTCGACCTCCTTATTGTTTTTCAGTCCCGACATTCCTTTTCCGGCAGGCACAAATACGGCATCGAAAAGCACTGAAGCGGCAATTAAATAACTTTGATCAGCAACCAGCTCATTTCCTTCTGCCGTTTTAAATGTTCCCAGATGAGGAGCAATTAATTTGACAGATGCTCCGGCTTTTTCCAGCGCTTTTTTCACCGTATTAACGGAAGCGCCGCTCACACCTTCATTACACAGAAATGCAACCTGACGTGTGGCAATTGTTGGAGAAACTGTCTTGTTCTTCAGCATACTTAATGCATTGGAAGCACTGATTCCCTGTTTAATACCGGTTTTAGACTCGTGTTTTTTCATATCTGCATCAGCACCAACACCGTGGTTCATTGGTTTCTCAGGTGTTTTTGGAACTGTCATACCCAATCCTTCAGCAACTTTTGCAGCAAGCGTTTTATCAACCTGTGATAGCAAGCCCAACATTCTCGTTCTAATAGCTTCTGTCTGCACTTTCCCGAGCTCAAAACGTAATGCTTTTATGATATGGCCCTGTTCAACAGGTGTCTGGCTGTTAAAGAAAAGTGTTGCCTGGCTGAAATGGTCGGAAAAACTCTCACTTCTACCTCTTATTTTCTGTGCATCAATGCGTTCGTTAAAACTGGCAAAACCGCCTTCTTCTATTTTCGCCTGAAACGGACAGCCTCCTCCAAGAGAGTTTGGATGGTAACTCACCCTTCCCTGGTTGATTTCTTGTCTCATGTGCCCATCACGCTGGTTGTTGTGCATTGGAGCTACTGTTCTGTTAATAGGAATTTCATGAAAGTTCGGACTTCCAAGTCGTGACAACTGTGTATCGGTATAAGAAAATAATCGTCCTTGTAACAATGGATCATTCGTGAAGTCAATTCCCGGAACAACATGGCCCGGGTGAAAAGCTACCTGCTCAGTCTCTGCGAAAAAATTATCAGGATTTCTGTTCAGTACCATGCGCCCAATAAGCGTTACAGGAACTAATTCTTCAGGGACCAGTTTGGTAGGGTCTAACAGATCGAAATCATATTTGTGTTCATCAGAATCAGGAATTAACTGTACTCCAAGTTCCCATTCAGGAAAATGCCCTGCTTCAATTGCTTCCCATAGATCCTGCTTGTGAAAATCGGAATTCTTCCCTGAAATTTTTTGAGCTTCATCCCAAACTACGGAGTGTGTTCCTAATTTGGGTTTCCAGTGGAATTTAACAAAATGAGACTCGTTGTTTTCATTTATAAACCGAAATGTATGCACGCCAAATCCTTCCATCATACGCAAACTTCGTGGAATAGCACGGTCACTCATGGCCCACATAATCATGTGCATAGATTCAGGCATTAATGAAATAAAATCCCAAAACGTATCATGCGCTGAGGCAGCCTGCGGTATTTCATTGTGGGGCTCTGGCTTAACAGCATGGATCAGGTCAGGAAATTTCATCGCATCCTGAATGAAGAATACCGGCATGTTATTTCCTACCAGGTCATAATTTCCTTCCTGTGTATAGAACTTCACAGAGAATCCGCGCACGTCCCTTGCTAAATCTGTAGAACCTTTTGAACCTGCAACAGTCGAAAACCGTACGAATACAGGTGTTTGAATGGAGGTGTCATTAAGAAAACCTGCTTTCGTATATTTGTCAAGCGGTTTATAGAGCTCAAAAAAACCATGCGCAGCCGAACCTCTTGCATGCACAATTCTTTCCGGAATACGCTCGTGGTCGAAATGGGTAATTTTCTCTCGAAGAATAAAATCTTCTAACAAGGAGGGACCGCGTTCACCGGCCTTTAACGAATTGTTATTGTCATTGATCTTAACACCCTGATCTGTAGTAAGGAATTGACCATCAGCATTGGATGTATTCAGGCTTAGATCCTTGTCTTTTGATTCATTTGTCTTGTCTGTATTTTTCATATTTTCTCTGGTTTACGGTTTGAGAACTACATTTACACAATTGTCTTCTCTCTTTATTGAAGATATCATACATCTTTGCGGCTTCGCCAGGTGCTGCTTTGTGAGTAGCTTAGTAAAGCTAGGGCTATAGCATCAATAGCCATTTACACTTTTCCTGCATTTTTTTACACTATTGCATATATCTACCTTACAGTAAGTTTCCTTTTGTGCAAGTGATCTGGCATTAACGCGGGAGATGAATTTGAGCTTCGAACCGGGATTCCGCACTCATTCTCTTACACTGCAAAAGAGTAAAGCCTGGAAAATAGAGCGAGTGTGAGTGAACAGAGCAAAAGTGAATCGAACCAGTTTGAAAGTTTGGAAATCGAATGAAATCGGTTTTTTGTTTCCCCACCTGCCCGTTAATCTCGCTGAAAGTCTTATCTTTGTAAGAACAATTGGGGTCGACATTGGATTTGACAGCGGTAGCGATTTCGATGGGAAGCATGTCGAGCGGTGAACTGAAGCTCGTAAATATCTTGGTTCAAACTATAATTGACAACACGTCATACGCACTTGCTGCTTAATTTACTAGGTAAATAAGGCTTAATCCAGTGGAAGTTTAGTACACGGACAAGTTTCTCCTCTGCGGGCTCTGATTTTCGGCCAGTAGTATTTGGAGAATCATTTTGAAAATCTGGCACCAAACTCGCCTCGCGGGCGGTGTAAGATCTAAGAGGCTAAGTTGAAGCATTGGGTGTTTTTGTCCGGGCTTCTTCCGACAACCAATCAAAGACTAAACATGTAGAAGACATTGGGATTCATCGTTTGGACGAGGGTTCGAACCCCTCCGACTCCACAAAATTACTGAAAGCCTTGTCCTTGTTTAGGATAAGGCTTTTTTAGTGAGTATTGATCCAATTCAACAGTAAACTTCAGGGTGGGCTTAATTGACATAATAACAATTGATTACCTGTGTGCTTGACTGGTTCGATTCATTTCATGTTTCATTACTGCGCCCCTGATATTCGGAAAATAGCTTTTGAACTTAATTCATTATATTAGTATATGAAATAAAGACTGACAAAGCTAGATCTATACATCCTAAGCGGCTGGATAGATCCGAATAAGTCAGACCTATAAGTCAGTTATACAATGAAGTACATTCTCATTATCTTTTTCATGCCAATGTATTTCTTTGGGCAGAAAACACTAACTTGGAAAGACAATTTTGATCATTATCAAGGGGCCTATAAAGATGACTATAGTTGTAATAAAATTTACTCTAAAAAAGAAAAAAAGCGGGTAAATAATTTTCCCTTTGGTCATTATTGTGGTTATATAAATATTTCACTTACGTCAGATGGAAACTACGATATTCATCTGGAATCAATAAAACTTGTAGGTGATTCATTGATTCGAGATGAATTTACATTTATAGGTAAATATTCTATTGATAGTCTTGGAACACTAACTTTAAATGGTCGTCACCCATTCGAGCACAATGAAATGGAAATTAAAGAATATTGTAATAGAAAAAAGGGTGTGAAATATATTACGAACAGAAGTTTACATTATCGGTTCAATGATCAGTTCAAGTGGATAACCAACAAAGAAAGAAATACATATTGCGATGGCTGTAAACTAACACCAGATGATTAAACGTTATAACAGCGCCCCAACAGGATATGATTCGAAATAGTAGAAAAAATGGGGCTGAAGCTTTAAATGAATTACCATTATTGGTCATTTCCGGTTCGATTTTAGTCCGCTCTTCTCCACGAAAATGAGAACGAGAATGAGAGAAAATCCCGGTTAGAAGCACTATTTAAGTCTCCTCCCTTGAGGGAGGATTAAGGTGGGTGGCGATGGTTAAATTGGATCAGTTCATAAATCGGTAGATTTAAAAAAAATCAAGCAAAAATCTGAGTTAAACGGAATAAAAAGAATCTAATTTTGGTAAACTTCTCCGTGTTGGTAAAATCTCAAATTTTTCTGGCATTTTACAGTGAGAAACTAATTTTAGTACCCATTTTAGAACTCAAAATGTCAACTTTAGAGCCAATTCTTTTCTCGGTCAAACTTATACCTTGTGAAAGAAATTTATTTTTTAATTCGGGAACAAAGCCAACACCATTATCTATTATTTCAAACTTTAACTTATTTCTTTCTTTTGAAATGTTAATATGAATTTCCCCATTCCCTTCTTTCGGCAATATACCATGCCAAATAGCATTTTCAACAAATGGTTGTATGATCAATGGAGGGACATTTGTAAATTGCAAATCT
>CAMLIF010000173.1 GCA_946479985.1 uncultured Flavobacteriales bacterium | reverse complement strand
CAACGGCTGCGCGTTCGGCTCGGGCTCCGGTCGATCGGAGCCCATCCTAACTTGAATAGCGCCAGCCAGGACAGGGAGAGCGTCGTCGCCGGCAGATTCACCTAGAAATCCGCAACAGAGCTAAAGCGAGCCAGCGCCGTGTGAGGTATTAGCGCGACCGCCTATGAAGCTTACCCGCAAATTCGTTCAACAGAGAATTTCGGTGCATTACAAGCGCAATTGGAAGGAACCGAGAATAGGATCAATACATCCCGAAAACGCTATAACGAGTCTGTTAAAGTATACAATGCGCATATCAGAGGATTTTTCAACAGTATGTTCCTGAATGCAGAAACGTTTCCTAAGAAAGAGTTGTTTGAAGCCGCTCCAGGTTCTGAAAATGCACCAACTGTTAACTTTGAGGACTAATGTTCAATAATAAGCCGGCTGATAAACCATTCAATGATGCGGAAGAAAAACGCATCGTTCAATCTATAGAACAAGCTGAATTAGCTACTTCTGGTGAAATTCGTTTGCACATAGATTTGTCATGCAGTATTCCGCCATTGGAAAGAGCTGCAGCCTGTTTTGATGAATTGGGGATGGGTGCAACGGAGCTGAAAAACGGAGTGTTGATCTATTTATCTCTGAAGGAACATTCTTTTGCTATTATTGGCGATAAAGGAATCAATGAAAAGGTTCCCGAAGGCTTTTGGGATTCTACCCGTGATCTGATGATGAATCATTTTAAAAAAAACGAACTCGTTGAAGGTATCTGTGCAGGAATAGAACATGCCGGAGAACAACTAAAACTCCATTTTCCATTGGCACACGATGATAAGAATGAATTGAGCAACGATATAAGCTTTGGTAATCATGAAGACTAATTTCTCCTTTTTATTCAAACTTTCGTTCGCCGTATGTTTGTTCCTCGGAAGTTCGCTGAATGCCCAGGTGGTTTCCCGTCCGAGTCCTGAACGATTAGTCAATAACTTATCTAAAGAATTCCCCGACTTCCTATCGGAAGGTGAAGAACGGATTCTTGAAGAGAAACTGGACAAGTTCTCAAGAGAAACTTCCAACCAAATCGCAGTTGTAATTGTAGATGACCTTGGCGGAATGGATGCCGGCGAATATGCAATTGAATTAGGCCAGAAATGGGGTGTTGGAAAGGCTGATAATGATAACGGAATCGTACTTCTCATAAAACCTACAGGCGGCGCCGGAGAACGTAAGTTTTTTATTGCTGTCGGACAAGGTTTAGAGGGCCGGATTCCGGATGCGGTTACTTACGACATCCAGGAAAGAGAATTGATTCCATATTTGAAACAAGGAGCTTATTATACAGCACTGGACAAAACCACAACCGTCCTGATGGAGCTTGCTCAAAAGGAATATTCTTATAAAGATTACCAGGACGATGGAAAAAACTGGATTTGGATTGCTGTCCTGATTTTCTTCGGAGTGATTTTCATTCTTGCATTCATATTCGGAGATAAAAACGGTGGTTCCGGTGGCGGTAGATCCGCATTCACTTATGGTTCTGCCGGTTTCTTTATGGGAAGTGGTTTTGGAAGCAGAAGTTCTGGAGGAGGTTCAAGCGGTGGCTTCGGCGGATTTGGCGGCGGAAGTTTCGGAGGTGGTGGTTCTGGCGGAAGCTGGTAACTCCCGTTGACTTAGAATTGAAGATTGGGATGCTCTACTCCACTTCCAGGAAAACTTCTTTTTGAAATCGATTACACTCAGTTTCATTCAATGAATTGATTGATCGGGAATTTCTGATAAGTGCCGTTCTTAGTGCTTCGTCATAATTTACTGAACGGTTAAAAAAGCGAGTTTGAGTAGATTCCAATTGAGACATAAATAAGTCTAAATCATTTTTTTCAGGAAGCCTTGGTTCGTTTAAAATTAAACGCATCAGTAAACACGGTTCGTCGTCGATTTGACCAATAAAGCTAACCGATTCCAATTCCAGTTTTTCAGCTGACAAATTCTTCGCTTTGTATGCGAAAACGGTTTTAACGGAATCGGTCATAACCCAGTAGTATTCCGGATACTTGTAGAAGCGCATATTGTTAATCAGGGTATCACCACAGCCAATATCTGAAATAGGTCGTGAATGATCAGTTTTTATTTTATAAAAAAGATGGTTTGAATCGAGTTCGTGTGTCAATGTATACAGGTTCGGACAAATAAAACTGGCATTATACTTCAAATTAGATGAGTTGGCGCGATAGGTCAAATTCGGAGGTTCGTCGCCCATATAATCATGAATCCCTTCACATTCCAGTACTTTCAGCCGGGTATCCGATTTTTCTCCCGGTTTCGTGTGCTGGTTCGATTCTGCAATTAATTTCATTACCCGAAGTGCTTCTTCCCGGGAAGTATTTCCTGAAAACACCTCATTCCATGTTTGTTCCATGTCTATCTGATATTTTTTGTATTTCAGGAATGCCTGGTAATCCAGCGAGGCCGTGATGAAATAGTGATCCGATCCCGGAAAACGCTTTGCAAAATCAATTGTTCCGATTTGATAACTGCTTGTTTTAGACGCTGAATCTGTAATCAATGCTTCATGGACGATTAACCGGGAAATATTCGACAAATCGTAGTGAAATGTATCAGCCGCAGGGTATACATAGTGAAGAATTCCATTGAAAACCATCATACTGTCTTCACCTTCGGAGTTTTGGTATGGAACATCAGACTGCAGACCTAAATTGAATGAGAAATTAGATATTGAACTTAATAGGGAGATCTTTTCAAATGTTTTTCGCGACATCGGTTCCAGCTTGAACCTGCTTTGATCAACTACCCGAACGAAACTTAGCGGATTGGAATCGTCAAACAAAATGATATTCTCATCAGACTTGTCGATTATGGTCACACATTCATTCTCCTGTGCCAGAAAGGAAAACGAAACAAGAAGAAACACCAGGAATAAAAGACTTTTCACTAAGCAGATTTAAAGATTGGTTGAATTAATAAGCCCGAGAGTCCTGATTTGGTTACGATTTGCAAAAGCAAATTTTGATGTTCGGATTTATCTCAATTCTTCAGCATTTTCAGTTTGTTATAGTCCAAAATGGTAATGTTACTTCCTGAAATAGCAATAAAATTCTCCTCTTTGAAATCGCTCAAGGTACGAATGACCGTTTCGATTGCAGTACCAACGAGGTTGGCCAAATCTTCGCGTGATACTTTCATGCTGAACTCCTGTTGATTATTCTCTTTGTACTTATCCGACAAATTAACCAGGGTTTCTGCCAGGCGTTTCCGAACCGAATGATAAGCCAGGCTCAATAAATGCTGTTCACTTTCCTTGACATTATTCGAGAGTAATTCAATGAATTTCTTTGCAACATCTGCATTTTTGTAAAGCAGAGCAAAGAAATCGTCTTTAGGAATCATATAAATATCAGTGTTTTCCATAGCCACTGCAGAATGGTGGTAAGGTTCATCATTCATCAATGAAAGAAATCCAAAAAAATCACCTTCTTTAAGTAAGGAAGTAATCAATTCCTTTCCCTGGGAATTTTTCTGAAAAACCTTGATTTTACCTTTGCTGATGAAATAAACCCCTTTCGGATAGCTGCCTTCTCTGAAAATTTCCTCTTTTTTATTTACACGTCGAATTTCTCTGTCTTCCGAAAGTTGTTTCAACGAATCAATTCCCCGTGCTTCATTTAAGAAGTCATTAACTCCACTCAGGCTTTTAGTGAATTCCTTTTTTAGAATTTCATTCTTTTTCAAACGTACTTCGATCGCATTCAGCAATTCCAAATCATCAAAAGGTTTTGTTAGATAATCATCTGCCCCCAGTTCCATGCCTTTACGCATATCACTTCGTTCTGCCCTGGCGGTAAGAAAAATAAACGGTATACCTGCCGTAGCATCATTTTTGGAGAGCATGTGCAACACACCATGTCCGTCAAGAACCGGCATCATAATATCGCAAATAATCAGATCAGGAACTTTTTCAAGAGCGAGTTCCACACCTTCTTTTCCATTCGTTGCAGTGAAAACAGTATACTGAGCCAGTGTCAAAATCTCTGCAATATTCTCACGAACATCTTCGTTGTCTTCAATCAGCAATATTTTTTTCATATTTAATCTTTTTGTTTTCTCAGGGTGTAAAAGGTAAAATTACAGAAACAGTAGTCCCTTTTTCCAATTCGCTTTCCAGACGGATTATTCCGTTCATTAGTTCGGCATAGCGTGCAACAATATTCAATCCCAATCCTGTTCCCTGTATGTGTGTAGCATTCCGTCCACGGAAAAAGCGTTCAAATAAATGCTGCTGGTCTTCTTTTGAAATTCCAATTCCGTTATCAATTACAGAAACGGTGATGTGTGGGTCTTCAACCTTCGTTTCGATTCGAATAATTCCTGTTGGTTCAGAAAATTTCAATGCATTGGAAATGAGATTCAATAAAATATTCCGGAGTAATCTCGGGTCTACCAGTACCTTTTCCGCACCAGTATGATGGGCAACAATTTGTTGTTCACCCGACAACATTCCTTTCATTTCAGAGACAATTTCTCCGATCAATCCTTTCAAATCAAGTTCTTCAGGAAGATTTTCAACCCGTCCTTCTTCCAGCTTACCGGCAGAAAGAAAATCATTGAGAATATCCGTCAAATTATTAATAGAACTTTTGATTTTCCGAACATGCTTTGAATGATTTTCCGCATCGTTTCGCTGATGATAAGTGGAGATTAATGACAAAGAAGAAAGCATGGTTGTTAAAGGGGTTCTGAACTCGTGAGAAGCCATAGAGACAAAGCTCGACTTCATGTCGTTCAGTTCGCGCTCTTTTTCCAGCGCTTTAAACAATTCCTTTCTCGTCTTTTTAAGCTCTTTGATGGCTTCTTCAAAAATGAGCGTTCTATTTTTAACCTGTTCTTCGAGATCAGCAGAATAATTCTTTAATTGGTTCTCAGCAAGTTTACGCTGTGTAATATCAATAATGAATGCAATTACATAGGAACCTTGTTCATTTTTGTATGGGCTAAGGCTAATTTCTACCGGAAATTCTTCACCGTTTTTCTTTAACCCATAAAGTTCCATTCCTGCGCCCATAGAGCGTGCCCGAGGCTGCCCGATAAACTTGTCTCTATGACCAACATGCGCATTTGAAAAACGGGCAGGTAAAAGTACTTCAATTTTTTTACCGATAAGCTCGTCTCCGTCGTAACCAAAAAGTTTTGTTGCACTTGGATTTACGCGTACAATTTCGGCCTGTGCGTTTGTCACCAGAATTCCTTCTGTTGCAAATCTAAAAAGCGCATCAAGCCCTTCCTTGCTTTCCATAA
>CAMLIF010000172.1 GCA_946479985.1 uncultured Flavobacteriales bacterium | reverse complement strand
GAACCTCAACTCTTAACCCGAGTTCTTTAAAGGTCATAAAATAAATCTAAAATTTGGCGCAAAGCTACGACCTTTTTTTTGATGTATGTTAATAAAGTTGCAAGTAATTGTTAATTAATAAGATAAACCACTGATAATGATGAGAGACAGTATAAATTTCTTTCTACTGTGGATCAACGTAAAGACCATATTTCGTGATTTTCTTAAACGCAGGTATCTTAATCAGCTTCGGCATGGTAAGAACACCATCACCAATTGATTTTTTCAACGCTTTATAGTCGTTTAGTGACATATTGATCATTTCATAGTCAATCGGGAAGCCTTCTAATTCGAAAGTCAACAATTTTCTCAAGATCGGTTGATCAGGATGAGCACCTAAAAGAGAATCTTGAAATACAGAAGTAAGCTCCAGTTGATCGCGGTACTCCATCTGACTTCTCAGTGTATCAGGGTGTGTTTCTGTGAGCCCGGCATCTGCTTTTTTCAGAAGTTTTCCATCGAGAATATCCATTAAATCCAGGAACAAAACCACCCGAGATCCGTCAATTTTACATACTTCCGCATCAAAATTCACATCCCCATGATTACTGAAATGAATTTGATCTCCAACCATCGGGTCATCGAAAAACTTTCGCTGTGACTCAGCATACTCAATAGACTGTTGTTCGTATTTGTGTTCGGTGTATAACTGGTTGAAATAAACTCCAAGTGCAATAACACCAATCAGGATAGGTAACGACCAGGCATACCATTTTCCTTTTACTTTGATTTGTTCCGGATCAATGAGTTTCATTAAGCTTGGCGGAACATGATACAGCTCTTTGTTCATAACCAAATCATAACGTTTTCCCATTGGAAAGACCGGAATCCAGAAAATATGGAAATAAGATTGTGCAACCTGGATTGTTGCGTTTGGAAATTGTTCTAGTTCAGGCAGGTTTAATTCCTGAAATGCAAATGATTTAAGTCTGATGCGGTTCCAGCCGAATACGATTCTCATGGGTAATAGATTTTGGTGGGTATAAAACTAGGAAACTTTTAGTTCAATAGGTTCTGAAAACCCGAATTATTAACGGTTTTTTTTATGGTAGTATCCTGGATTCTGATTTTAAGATCATTACAGGAAAAACCAGAGAAGTATTAAATTAAAAAACGCAAAGACAAAAAGTGCGCAAAGATTGTTTGGTAACGAATCTGTTAAACCCATATTTTGGCTCAAGCAACAAGCTAGCTTGTAATCATTTAACACCAACATCTTTGCGATCTTCCTTCTTTGCGGTTCACTGAGATGAAGTATTCATTAGCGCTAAAACTGCCTTACGAAAATATCTTATGAAGCTAATAATCAATTTAGAACGAGGGACATCCAATAGTTCTGTAAACAGTTTTCTTTTTCTCGGGAACAACCATTGGCTCCAGGCTTTTTCCATAGATTACGTTTGGTGCATATTTCGCAGGTTTATGGGCCGGATCGGGCACTTTCGGATCTTCCGGGTAAATAGCAACCGAATCGGATACCGGTTTTACAGGCTCTACTGTTTGTCCGTATGAAGGTTTCACTGAAAAACCAAGAAACGACAATACCATCATGGCGTAAAAGCCTGGTTTGCTCGTCCATTTCATTTTTCGCTGGCCGGGAAGCTGGTCCGAGGTAAAAATCCCACACGTATCTTTGGTGATAACAGCTTCTATTTCTGCAGTTGTTTTGCCGCGGAAATCGACAATTGTTTTGGTACACGATTTACAGAAATGATTGCAGCCGTTTGTTTCCTTTGTTCTCGCTGTTGGCACAAACGGACAAGGATTACCGACGTGTAAATTGGAATGAGTTGATGGATTCATGGATTGATCTTAAAAATGTGGATTTGAAATACTAACAAAACCTATTCGCTTTTTGCTGACCACAGGAATGCTTACCGGCATTGCAGCAACAATAGCAGTTTCTTCGATGGAATGTTTTTTCAAATCGGCAGGAACAATAACCGGATCTGTGGGATATATACTCGTTTCTGACTTTGGGTCAGAAACCGATTCCGTTTGAATGGTTGTTTGGGTAAAGGATATACTTCCTGAAAACAAGAAGCCAAGGAGCATGAAAGCTTTCAAATTTCTATTCCCGAATACAAATCTCGAATTTTTCATTTTGGTGATGATTTTGGTTGTTGTAAACATAGTTAATCAAAATAAACTGAGAAGTCGAAAATGAACAAATCAGCAGTCTTAACTATCATTTTGGTTAATGTTTCAGTTATTCGCGTGGAAAACGTGGAAAAGGAGATTACCTCTAAAAGATACAACTTAAACTCTATTAAAACACTACTATAAATATCTGTTTCCCAAGTTATATAGCCGTAGATTTACCAGGTTCAGTTCTTGTCCAAATCCGGATGATGAATATGAACCGTTCAGATATGAAAACAGTACAAATGGATATTAACGGGGCAAGAAAAATTTCTGCTCTTCAGGAAGAATTCAAAACAGCATGCACCAATCTGAAACTGTGTTTCTACGGAAAGCCGAATACAGATAACGGTCCGCATTCAGAAACAATTGTAACCCAGGAAAGTACTTCATTGTCTGATTGCAGAAACAGTCATAACGACGGAACTATTACCATTACGCCTCAAATGACCATTGAAAACCTGGAAGCCAATTTCAGAGATGTTTATGGCTTGAAAATGGAAGTTTTCAGAAAATCAGGTAAAGAATGGATCAGAACAAAATACATTACAAAATTGTCGCTGGAGGAACAAAACCAGTTGGATTAAGATCCATAATTATTAATTGACAAATTTGGCAGTGTTCGCCTGGCAGATATAAAACATTCCTCTTTTTCTTCATACAAACGTAAAGCGTCTGTGGCGGCGGATTGCCTTTGCATTGCGTTCATGAATCTTATCATAATTGGGAACAACTCGTTTCCAACCTTTCAAAAGTGCCGGTGTCTAAGTTTCGAAAACTGGCACAAATGAAATCATACCTCACAATAACCTTCTTTCCTTTTTCCGGCTTTGTTTGTCGGGCACAAAATTGGGGAACGAATACGTTTAGCCAGTTTACCAACGAAGCAAATGATGTTGAACTCAACACAATAACCAGGAAGCGTAAATTACCGGGTACATTACGGGAGAAACCGCCTGAATCATGTTATGCTATTTTCAGAGCAACTTTTCTCTCAGGCCAATTTTAATTCTTTACATCCTAATAGATATTGGTATTGCATCCTTCACAAAAACATTCGATTTCCATACAATTTGAACCCGATCCGTGGAATTTAAACATACATTTCTCATGAATATTCATTTGTCAATCCATTTTTTTGATTTCTGCGTATCTTGTGAGAGTAAAGTACTAATTGGAACCTTGGTTTGACATCACTACAAATCTTTAGTAAACAATCTCACGCTGCCTTGCGAATTGCAATGTGCTTTGCCGTATTTTTTTTTTCAGTTAATTCCTTCTCCCAAAACTGGGGAGTAAACACATATAGCCAAACTGCTAATGAAGCGGCAGACGTTGAAGTAACAAGTACGGGCGAAAGTTATATTGCAGGATATTTCTCCGGACAAACTTCTTTCGGGCAGTTCTACTCTTTTTCAGCCAGCCAGGGAAGTACAGATATTTATGTGACTAAATACGCCGCAAACGGTTCTATTATCTGGTTAAAGGATTTTGGCGGAACCGGAATGGATAAAGCTGTTGATGTTGCTATTGGGCCGGACCAAAACATTGTTGTTACGGGTTCATTTTTTGGAACAGTAACGTTTGGATCCACCACTCTGACATCGAACGCCAATTCCAAAGATATTTTCGTGATAAAAATGGATCCTGCCGGAAATGTTCTCTGGGCAAGGAAAGAAGGCGGTGCAATGGCTGAAAACAGTTATAAAGTTACCATAGACAATCAAAACAACATTATTCTTACCGGCGAGTTCCAGGGAAATGCAACGTTGGGAAGCGGTACCTTCAATAGTCTTATCAATCCTTCAACCGGGGATTCGTCGTTTGATATTTTTGTTCAGAAATACGATGCCGCAGGAGTTCCGCTCTGGACAAAATGCGGATTTGCGGATTATGAAGATCGCGGACTTTCAGTTGACGTAGATAATGCCAACAATATCTTTTTAACCGGTCAGTTTTCCGATACACTACTTTTTGCCGGAAATACTTATACCAACAATAGTTTCAATGTTGGATATTTATGTAAAATGGATCCTGCCGGGCAGATCCAGTTCTTCAATATGCTGAAAGCCGGCTTAACTGTTCCGTATGACGTTGAAGTAAACCAAAACAATGAACCGGTTATTATTGGTGATTTCCTCGGGAATTTAAATTACTATCATCAAAATGGTACAACCCTTATTCAAAACCCGTACGACCAGCAAATTTTCACTATAAAAACCGGAAATACCGGAAATCATATCTGGAACAATACCCTTGGTTCTGCAAACACCTTGTCGGCTCGCTCTATTGCTATTGATCAGAATAACTCGTCGTTTATTACCGGGTATTTTGAATGTGATTTGTCTCAGTTACAGGATACAACCGAGAATTTGTTTAGTTCCGTTGGGTTCCGGGATCCTTATCTGATGAAAATCGATAACAGCGGAAACCGGGCCTCAGTAAAACAGTTCGGAAGTCAGTTGAATGATGAAGGAAGAGGAGTGGCAACTTACCAGGCAGACAAACCAATAGTTTGCGGAAGCTACACTTACGATCTGAACTTTCAGACAGGCGGACCAGTGACATTGGGAAACAACACCTACTCCTTCAATCCGTTTTTCGGAGGTGAGCCTTATCATATTTTCCTTGTTGGCGACCAGAGTATCAATTCGTTCTTAGTGAATCATGTTCATTCCAATTACAACGATTACAACTTTTTTGAAGGCCCCGGAACAGATTCGCTGGTTGGTTATCTGACTGCTTTCGAAATTGCAGATTATGTTACAGTTGTAAATGACACGGTACATTTCTGTTTAGAAGCTGATCTTAATTATGATCCGCTGACATACGATCACATGGGGCCAACATATACCTATCAATGGTATGACGGTTCAACATACCCTTCAAATACTATTTCGGCCACAGGAGATTACTGGGTAAGAGCAGAACGCTCCGACGACTGTGAATTTGATATTGATACCATTCACGGAATCCTGGAACCGCCGCCATCAATGCCTTTACTTACAGATGATCACGGAATTAACGTGCTGCATCCGGGACCAGATTACCTGGATTATCATTTCTGTGCTCCTGAAGATGTTGAAATCACATTTTCTAACCTCGATCCGGGAAGTACAATAACAATAACCGGTGAAACACAGTCGTTTACTGGACCTGGCCCGCATGTAATAAATTCAGAATTACAATACAGTG
>CAMLIF010000171.1 GCA_946479985.1 uncultured Flavobacteriales bacterium | reverse complement strand
TACAGAACATACACTAAAAGATTAGATCCCATGAAAAAAATAACCTTATTTATCAGCCTGTTTGTTTCTTGCCTTTCGTATTCTCAACTCGACAACCAGAACTATAATGCAACACGAAATCCGGCTCTGGGAGGAGTTGAGAAAAATATTTACGGGAATATTCACAACATGACATTTCAAACAGAAGTGATCTACAACGCCATTCCGGATGGTTATCAGATTACTTACACCAAGTCATTCGTTGCGAAATCAATTGAAGAAACGGAAGAACTCCTTAGCATGAAAGCAGACTCGATAATTTCAGCAATGAATAAAATAGGATTGTTAAAAACAGATATCATTTTTGATGTGATTTCCCTGGACCCGATTTTCGATTTTCAACAGCGCGATTCGGTTTCACCAAGCAGCTACAAAGTGACCGAAAATGTAGTGTTTAACATCCGTGATTTCAGTAAAATACCACGTCTGTCCGAACTTTGCTTAAAACATGGTTTGTACGATATTATTAATGCGCAGGCTTATTTAAAAGATGCCAAACCTATTTACGAAGAAATGAACCTCAAAATGATCGAGTTAATCAATCAGAAAAAGAAACTATGTAAAGGTTTGGGAGCAAATATCGACGATGCGAAAGTGACAATTACCGAATTGTCAGACACCTACTACCCTTCTGAACGATACCTGAAATCAGTTCTGCAAAATGCACGATTCTACCAGCATCATTTATCACAGAATTCGAGTTTGGCATTGAACAGAACAGTAGAAATTGATAATTATTTCGACTACAACTTAAAGCAGGCCGATTTTGTTTTTAATCCCGACAATACACAGCCGGTGATTCAATTTTACAGTCACGTGATTACAGATTATGTTACGCCAGACACGGAAGAAGAAATGCGCAAAAAGATAGAGGAAGAATTTAATGCAAAGAAAAAAGCGAAAGCCAAAGCAATTTATACGATAGATGAAAGCGGAAATTTAAAGAAAGTGGAAATTTAACTCACCCACATTCCGTAACTATCAACATAAACCCATTTTCCATTCTCCAGTTTATAGATATCCGTAGATCCTCCGCCTATTAGTCCGCCACATTGAGTGCCAGTGTATAAAATACAATACGTCTTATCCACTGTAAAGATGGGAATTGAGCATGAAGCCAGACAAGCTTTATTAAACTTCTCATGGAATCGTTTCCAGCCTTTTCGATGGTTTCTGAAAATCCATTTAATCCTCCATTGGCGGATCGTTTTCACTTCTGTAAAACGACTTTGATTCCAGTTAGACCGTTTAACTTCCTTTAGTTGTAAACGGAAATAAGCGAAATCTGCCTTTGAGAAATAGGTTGTATCTGATAAAAAGGCACTTGAATCTTTAAAAATTCTCTCCGTATCCGAATGTTTATTCAAGCGAACGTAAGTGGAGTCTGTTCCGTGAATAAATTGGTTTGTTACCTCGTAGATTTCTTTTTTGGATGGTAAGGTTTGAGAAAAGGTGCAAACCGAAGAAATTAGGAACATAAGTGCTAAAAGAAAACTTTTCATCATTATAATGGATTAGATAGCAGAATTAATTTTCGGTGAACTTATCAAATTCGGTATAACTCCAGTTGTTATTTGTTCTTTACCCAAAGTCTCAGTATTCGACCCTTATAATACTGAATACGCACGTACTTTCCTTCATCGATAGGACCACCATGTGATTTAGATTGATTAAACCCAAAGCCGATTTCAAAATCGCTGTACTCAAAACGAATACCTTTTACCGAGAATGATTCATTTTTATGACCTTCGTAGGGCATCGGGTCGAAATTTTCAACAACACCTGAAACTTCAGTAAAAGTTGCTTTTTTCAGGATTTTCTTCGCATCAAGATATGAACTTGCTGAGCTTATCCAAACAATCATTGTACAAAGAAATGAGAAAATGATCAGTATTCCAATAGGCACTTTATACTCACGCGATTTTCCGGCAATCATAAAGTAAAGCCATACAATGACTGAAACGATCAAAACAGACAGGCCGATCCAAAAAAACAAAATGGAATTACTTCCACTTTCCAATAAGTCGTAATACTTCTTCATTCGTTCTAAAAGTACGAAAACAAAAAAAGACCGTCTGCCTAAGCGGACGGTCTTCCCTATTCAGTCTTGAATAAACTTATTATTGAGCTGGAGCTTCTGCTGATTTCTCAGGTTTCGGCAACAACACTTTACGAGACAATTTCCATTTTTTCGTTTTTGGATCTTTACCAACAACTTTAAACTTCAATACGTCACCTTCTTTAACTACGTCTTCCATTTTCGCAACTTTCTCATGAGAGAATTCTGAGATATGGATCAATCCGTCAGTTCCCGGAAGAATTTCAACGAATACACCGAAGTCTTTAATCGCTTTCACTTTTCCTTCGTATTCTGCACCTTCATCAACTGTTGGAGGGAATGCGATCATACGTACACGTGAAACCGCAGCATTCATATCATCTGCATTGTTCGACATAATCTGAACACGTCCTTCACCAGTTTCCAATTCTTCAATTGTAACGGTTGTATTCGTGTCTTTTTGGATTCCCTGGATAATTTTACCTCCAGGTCCGATGATTGCTCCAATCATATCATTAGGCACAACGAATGCTTCGATACGAGGAGTTTGCGGTTTGAAATCCGGATTTGGAACTGCAATTGTTTCGATGATCTTATTTAAGATATGTAAACGACCTGCACGTGCTTGCTCCAAAGCCTGGATCAATACTTCGTATGGCAAACCGTCAACTTTAATATCCATCTGACAAGCAGTGATTCCTTTAGCCGTTCCCGTTACTTTAAAGTCCATATCTCCCAAGTGATCTTCATCTCCTAAGATATCAGACAATACAGCAAATTTACCTTCGTCAGCAACCAATCCCATTGCAATACCGGAAACCGGTGCTTTAATTTGAACACCACCATCCATCAACGCCAATGTACCAGCACAAACTGTTGCCATTGAAGATGAACCGTTCGATTCCAAAATATCGGAAACTAAACGAATAGTGTATGCATTATCTGCAGGAAGAACCGGTTTCAATGCACGTAATGCAAGGTTACCATGTCCAATCTCACGACGCGAAGTACCGCGTAATGGTTTTGCTTCACCTGTTGAGAATGGAGGGAAGTTGTAATGCAATAAGAATTTCTCTGTTCCGTGGAAAGTAACACCATCGATCAATTGCTCATCCATTTTACCCCCAAGGGTTAATGTTGTCAATGATTGAGTTTCCCCACGTGTAAACACAGCTGATCCGTGAACCATTGGTAAGTAATCTACCTCAGCCCAAATCGGACGGATTTCGTCAAATTGACGACCATCCAAACGTTTTTTCTCGTTCAACATGACCCAACGAACCGCCTTTTTCTTCACCTCAGAGAAGTAAGTAGAAATAAATCCGCTAACTGTAGTCAACTCTTCTTCAGTGAAAGCTGCTTTCACTTCTGTTTTGATAGCGTCGAACAACTCTGTGCGTTTCGCTTTATTTGCAAGGCCTTGACGAGCAACTTCCTTACATTTATCCATTGCCAATTCGTATACTTTCGCTTTCACAGCCTCATCATGAGTCTCGTGAGAATATACTCGTTTCGGATTAGCAGTTGGGATCATAGCTCCAAGATCTAATTGGAATTGACATTGCTCAATAATTGCTGCGTGAGCAATCTTGATAGCTTCAACCATTTCCAATTCAGAGATTTCCTGGAACTCTCCTTCAATCATATTCACATCCTTCATGGTACCGGCAACCATCATATCGATATCTGCCGATTTCATTTCTTCCATTGTAGGGTTCACGATCCATTCACCGTTGATACGTCCTACACGAACTTCAGACATTGGTCCGTTGAATGGAATATCAGAAACTGCGATTGCTGCAGAAGCTGCCAAACCACACAATGCATCCGGGTTGTTTACGCCATCGTAAGACAACAACTGGATCATCAACTGAACTTCAGCATGGTAATCGTCCGGGAATAACGGGCGCAAAGCACGATCCACTAAACGCATCACCAGGATTTCAGTTTCAGACGGACGAGCTTCTCTACGGAAGAATCCACCAGGAAAACGTCCTGCTGCTGCATATTTTTCACGGTAATCTACCGTTAACGGAAGGAAATCTACCCCTTCTTTTGCCTCTGGTGCTGCAACTACTGTTGCCAAAAGCACCGTGTTGCCCATTTGTAACACTACTGAACCGTCGGCTTGTTTCGCCAATTTCCCGGTCTCGATGGAAATTTCTTTCCCTCCAGTAACGATGGACTTTTTGATTCCTATATTCATATTTATTTATTACTTATTTAAGCAAAAAGAGGGACGTCGGAATAATCCGTCAAGCCCCCCTTTTTAATACATATTTCGTGTTATCTTCAAAAAACTGGTCGCTGGGCATAGCCGAAGCGCCTGTCTTTTTTTCGAATTAACGACGTAAACCTAATTCTTTAACCAACGCACGGTATTTCTCGATATCCTTTTTCTTAAGGTAATCTAACAAACTACGACGTTTACCAACTAACAATTGCAAAGCACGTTGTGTACCATAATCTTTACGGTTCTTTTTCAAATGCCCTGTTAAGTGAGCAATACGGTAAGTAAACAATGCTACCTGACCTTCTGTTGAACCTGTGTTAGTTTCTGCACCTCCGTGTTTAGCGAAGATTTCTTTTTTTACTTCTGAACTTAAATACATGCCAATATTACTTGAATGATTATTATGTAGAACTCCAACTTTTGGAATTATGGTGCAAAGATAGAATTTTATTACGAATTACAAATGATTTGGAACAAAATCAGTTAAACTACTTTTCAAAGAAACAATCAAACTTCTTTTGATGCTTTTTCCATTTCTTTGGTAAATCAGCCTTAGCATGATGAAACTGATATGAAACAACATTATCTCCGTTCGGCAAAACATATTCATACTTTGAGGGCATGCATAAATATATTGCCACGTCCATTTCAATAGAATAATACCTGATAGTTTTTGCTTCTGAATCGTGGAATTTCTTTAAATAGGTTTGCGAAGAATCGATAGTAAGCGTACAAATCAATGAATCCTGAACCACCCCATCTTTTAATAAGTCAAACCGGGCATTCAGCGTTGTATTTGCAGAGTCAAGAGCGGAAAGCTCAATACCACAAACCCACTGGATTTTACTTTTGGTATATGTGCCAACAAATAAACCATGTTTCAGATCAAAGTTTCGATCTACCTGAGCATGCCCCTGAAAGCAAAACTGGATCATGCACAACGTTAATACTAAACGAAATCCGAGCATTGGCAATTCATATTCTTAAAGTCCTCCATCAGAGATGTACTCTCCTTTTTTATAAACCCGAACTTTCAAAAGAACACCATCGCGGTCATAAACAAATACTTTA
>CAMLIF010000170.1 GCA_946479985.1 uncultured Flavobacteriales bacterium | reverse complement strand
CCTATTCAAAAGAAAGAAGAAGAAAAAGAACCAATACAGAAAAAGGAAAACGAAGAAGAAAAGCCGGTTCAGAAGAGAGATGAAAAAGAAGAGGCAATCCAGGCTAAGTGCGACGATTGTGAGAAAGAGGAAAAGGTTCAGAAAAAAGAAAATCAAGAAGCTGGAATGCAAAATAATGAACTTGAGGGAAAACTCAATAATTCAAAAGGTGCTGGAGCCAGCCTTGACAAAGAAACGAAAGGAGAAATGGAATCTGGTTTTGGTACCGATTTTAGCGATGTAAAAATCCATACCGATACCAACGCTGTCCAAATGAGTCAGGAATTGGGTGCACAGGCTTTTACTAATGGAAATGATGTTTACTTTAACGAAGGGAAATACAATCCCGGTTCTAAAGAAGGGAAACATTTACTTGCGCATGAGTTAACTCATACCATTCAGCAAACAGGAGCTGTACAAAAATCCGTTGAACCCAACGCAAGCATCTCGGAAGATTTGGAATCTGCACGTTTTAAAGGCGATTATAAATTAGAACAAGCACATGACGACTTAGGTTATCTCGCGACAGGTTCAAAAAGCGAATCTGTAAAAAAAGTACAATCTGGTTTAGTGGATTTGGGCTACCAACTCCCAAAATTTGGTGCTGATGGTGATTTTGGCAGCGAAACAAGAGCAGCTGTGCTTAAATTTCAATCCGATAATGAGCTGACTCATGATGGCGTAGTAGGTGTTCAGACCATTGGACGTTTAGATGATATTTATGTTGGCAGAGCGAAAGGAAAAGGTAAAGACAAGGATAAAAATAAAAAACCGCCAAAGAAAAAAAATTGCGGCTCACCGGAAACTTTCACTTTTTCATCTGAACCGGTTCATATCGAAACATTAGAATCAGACGGCGATTGCAAAACTTTTTCAATTGTCCTGGCAACTACCAAAAATGGAACCGACAATTCCTGTTCAACTTATAATGTTGAAATCACTGATTCTTCAGGAAAAAGTTTTCAAAAAGGTGCTCTTTCGGTTGGCACTAGCGTCACTTTGGTCTTTACGGCACCAAAACCGGGTATTTTCCATTTGGTAATTTCAACTTCACCAAAGTGTGGAGCAGAAGCTTTTTCAGGAATAGGAACAAAACAGAGAAAATAAATTTCAAAATTATAGTCATTTATGTCAGCTTTCGGTCAAAAATCAAAACCAAATTCCTCTACCCCATCTGCTTTTAATTCAAGACAGGGTGAGGATTTTTTTGGTGTACAGGCAAAGCTCAACATAGGAAAATCGAATGATAAATATGAAGCCGAAGCAGACTATGTTGCCGATAAAGTAGTTTCTAATACCAAAAAGAATAGTGCTGCCGAATCCTTCTTCAGTCCATCGCCAGTAGTTCAGAAAAAGGCAAATGATATACAAAAACAGGGAGAAACAGAAAATACGGTGCAGGAAAAATCAATAGCAGACAACATCACTTCTGTTGTTCAATTAAAATCTGAGAAGGAAGAAAATATTCAAAATAAAACCAAAGCAATTACTCCGGAAAAAAATAAATCTGCCGAAAAAATATTTTCCTCAAAGCCATTGATACAGCAAAAGAAAGCGGAAGAAGAAGTACAGACTAAAAAAGAAGATGAGGAAATTCAGGCAAAAGAAGAAGAAAAAGAACTTCAGATGAGTGAGGCGGCTGATGCAAATCTTGGTGATAATTCTAATCTAGAAAGCAACTTAAACAGTAGTAAAGGTGGCGGTTCTTCATTTTCAGGTCCGGTAAAAAATGAAATGGAATCTGGCTTTGGTGCCGATTTTAGCAGTGTAAAAATCCATAACGATTCAAACGCTGTTCAAATGAATAAGGAGTTAGGCTCACAGGCATTTGCCAGCGGTAATGACATTTATTTTAATGAGGGCAAATACAATCCGAACTCAACCGATGGAAAACATCTTTTGGCGCATGAGCTTACACATACAGTTCAACAGGGAGCCAGTTCTGTACAACGTAAAATGATTCAGAAAACGGAAACAACCCCTCCTGCTGTTCCGACTGAACCAGGCACAAACGAAAGCATTTCTTTACAAACACCAACATTTACACCAAATGAAGCCATTGCAGCTCAAATTGAAGAGGCAGGAAACAGAGGGGCAGATGTTGATGTAACATTTGGGCAATGGGCATCTGGGACAATCAAAATTAAGAAAAACACCGACGATACATACAGTACAAAAGACAGCAGGCAAAGTATAGCATTAGGTATTAACTATTTAAGCCCTCTTACAAGTCTAAATATTATTCCGGTTTTGGCTGTTCAAATAGAGAACAGTACTATAACCGGCTACATCACAGTAAAAGCCGGAGACCGTTTAGTTGGCAATCCTGCTGGTCTGATCAATGCAATTAAAGACAATAGTCAGGCTTTTGGCTGGGTTGGAATTGATGTATCAAGCGTGCCTAATATTCAAAACAATATTGATGGAGGAAACCTGACATTAACAGCAAATGGTATTCCTGTTCAATTGGGTGGTTTTGTAAATGGGTCACTTGATTTTGGTATTCAGGGCGAAAACATCACATTTAGAGCCAGCGGAACTATTGAAGTTCCGAACATGAGTCCGACCCAGATAACAATCGAGCGTAATGCCGAAGGAAATATTACAGGAGAAATTGATATAGCTGTAAGTATGGCTAATTTTAATGGTAGCCTTCATGCCGCCTTTTTGAATGGTACATTAGATATTAGGGGAACAGTGGGCTATCAAACCGAAAAAATAAGCGGTCAGGTAACATTGCTGGTTACCGACGCTACTACAGCCAGAAATGCAGCTTTAAGCCAGCTTGATCCTTCTCAAATCGACGAGAGTGCCAGAGAAACAAATGGAATACGTGAGGCAAACAGTGGCCCAACTCCGGGACCAAGAGCTATGGCAGGCTGGGGTGAAGTCGATTTTAGTTTTACCGAATGGATGACAGGAAAAGCTATGGTCATTATCGATAATGAAGGTCATGTAACCATTCACGGAGAAATCACACCGCCTGCTGAGGTTGAGTTGTTTGCTCAGCGTGATTATATAAGAGAAATTTTTACTGTCGAAGTCAGGACTATGTATGGTGTTCCGCTGGTGGGAAATGTTTTCTTATTTGCGAATATAGGATTGGAAGCACTGGCAAAAATTGGCCCTGCAAAAATTTATAATATCAGGGCCGTAGGAACGTATTCTACTGATCCGGCTGTATTTAATGATTTTAGCCTTTCTGCCTCTTTTAATATGTCCATGTTTGCGGGATTGCGATTGCGTGCCGAAGGAGGATTAGGTGTGGAGTTATTAGGTCACGATATAAAAGTAGGTGTTGGTGTCAATGCGCTCGCCGGAATTAGAGGATATGTTGATGCTACGCCTACAATTGGTTATAGAGAAACAGCTTCTCCGGAAGCTGGAAGACAAGGTGAATTTTACATCCACGGACATGCCGAGATGGCGGCTCAGCCTTTCTTAGCATTAGGCGGAGATTTATTTGTTGAATTAGACAGTCCATGGTGGTCACCTGCACCAGATGACAAATGGACCTGGCCTTTGGGCGAATTAGAATATCCATTGCCGGGTGAATTCGGTATTGGTGCGGATGTAGATTATGTTTTAGGTTCTGACCAATTACCTGAAGTAGAATTTGCTCCCGTTGATTTTAATTCAGATAAATTCATGACCGATTTAATGAATGATCATGTACCTCCTGCCCAGGCACCAAATGCAGAGCATGCAGCAGAATTTCAAGAAGGCACAACAGGTGGAGAAGGGAGTGAAACTCCACAAGTAACCGATTCTGCCGGGAATCCTAATGCTGGAGAAACAGGTACACCACCTGGTGCAGATACTCCACCAAATCCACCTACTCCGGAAGTATTGCGTCAATGGGGAACAGGTCTTGAAGCACTTCGCGCTTTAGCAACAGAATCAGAAGAACACCCTTTGAATGAAGAACAAGTAAACGCTCGATTACACATCATAAAAACACACAATCATTTTACCCGACTTACTGCTGCCCGAAGTGGTCAAAAATGGAATATTAATGCTGAAATGCCAAACATTAACAATCACAGTACGCCAATAACCGTTAAAGCTGCACCTGTAACAGAAACCGGAGGAACTGATCCTAATGCAGAAGTCCCTACCATTATAGGATTAGAACATGCTGTAAATGTCGATGGAGGCCATAATCTTAAAATTGAAGGTACAGTTGAGCGGGTAGAAATTAACGTTTACAGTGATAAGCAAACCTTAAATCAACTTTTAAATAACAAACGTCAGGAAATACATGACAATAGAGACTCAGATTCAGAATATGCCGCTAAATCAACTGCAATTGAAAATCTATTCCGTGAAAAGAATGTTTTAGGAACTAATATCGGCAGTTACAGAAGAGCTGTTGACAATGCTTACAGTGTTGGGCATGGTAACGAACCTGTTCGGCTTGCATATGAAAACATTCGAACTAATTTAACTAATATCGCTGCCGATCTGGTAATAATTGGAGTATTTGAGCATCGAATAGAATTACCGGTCTCTAATGTTGAATTTGAAACAGACAGTAAAGGCAGGTCATATATACTAAGAGCAGCTCCTTTAACCAAAATTCCGGGCAACACAAGAGGATCTACTCCTACTAATGACCCGAGAGGATGGTCAACTATTCCTGTTACACAAAGAGCCAGCGGTCAATGGGTTAGAGCACATCTTTTAAATCACAGATTACACGGACCCGGGACAGCTCAAAATTTATTTCCGGGTACAAGGGATATGAATTTAAGAGATATGGAAAACCAAATTGAACATTTTGCAAAAGAAGCCTTATGGGACAATAACCAAATACTATATTACAATGTTGATGTTTCTTATGGAAATACTGGAGCTTTTGAGGATATACCCAATATTGTTGTGATGAGCTTTGGTTCTTATGATCCTGAAACCAAAGAGAAAGGTGCTGCGATAAAATCCAAACGATTTACACAAACACCTCCCTCAGCAGTTACACAAATCACAATAAACGGTTCATCTTCTAATTCCTTAAAACAAAAAGTTATTAGCGAAGGAGGAAGTGATGGAGTCGGACTTTCTGGATTCATTGACAGACTTGTAAGGGTTCGCCCATCTGATGGATATCAAAATATCATTGAAATTAGAAATGCCGTATCAGCTGAATATACCGAACAAACAGCCTTTATGAGCGCATTTACAAAATTTAATAATCTGGTAACTTCTAATATTTTACAATATGACTAATTATAAAGACTTATTTTTATGGACTTTAATTGAGGAAATTGGCAATACCTACACTCATGGAATTCGCATAAAAACACCCGTAACGGTAGCTTTACCACCTAAGAAATTAGATACGACACTAAATGTTGATGATTCGATTATTGAATTCTACAACCAAACTTCCC
>CAMLIF010000169.1 GCA_946479985.1 uncultured Flavobacteriales bacterium | reverse complement strand
CTATTGCAGATTCTGCCCTGATGAATAAATCTTTACAGCAGTTTCAGGCCTATTTAAGATCGAAAGGTTATTATAACGGAATTGTTTCAGCTCACTTCGACACAATTTATAAGACTAAGAAAGGGCAGAAGGTTGGTACGAAAAAAGTGGTGGGTTCGTATTACGTTCAAACCGGAGAAAGATTCATTATAGATTCGGTTTTACTTAAATGCCCACCAGAACTGCTTGGGGATTTTAATGGTTTTATAAAGAAAATAGAAGATGCCAACGATTTGAATTCCCAATTCAAGTTAGGTGTACTTGAATCGAAGCGAGTTTATATTCCTTATGACGCAAATCAACTCGACGCATATCGTTATGAAGTCGCTACTTATATGCTGGATCATAAATTCTACGGGTTTTCAGAGCAAAATGTTTACTACAAGGTCGATACCATGCTTACGCACAATAGTGCCGACTATCGTATGACACTGACAATCGGGCTTACAAACCGTTTTGTTGAAGATGCCCAAAAGAGAGTTTATGAAGTGCCGTTCCGTCAAACAATGGTTGAGGGGGTTCATTTCCATATTTCCGATACAACATATTATGAGAACTATTCGAAAAAAATGGACAGTCTCAAAATCGATTTTTCTACAGAGAAATATTTACCAACTTTAGATAAGGATTATTACGACGTACTTCTTCGAAAAGCAGAAAACCATCAGGATGGTGATGAAGAAAAACGTACTTACTATAAGAGCAAGGTAAATAAGAACCTTTTTGGTAATTATAAGGATTCCATCGAGGTAAATCCGTTCCGATTGGCATACTTCTACTATAACGGTGAAATGTTCGTAAGCGAAGCTCTCATCGAAAGTCAGAATTATTTAGAGAACTCGAATTACTATAAGGAATATTATATTGATCGTTCATACACAAGCCTTCAGCAGCTCGGGATATTCAGCCAGGTAGATTATAAGATTCTTGAGAAGAATCCGGGGAATGGTAAAATTGAAGTGCATTACTATCTGGCACCCGCAACCCGGCAATCGTTCAGTTTTCAGCCGAAAGCTACCAACGTCAACGGTTTCTTCGGGATTAGCGCATCATTGAACTATACCAATATTAACTTGCTGAGAACAGGAACTAAAATGAATTTCTCTATCGGGAGCGGTTTCGAACAAAACTCAACAATTATTCAGGACCCGGATGAAGACGCACCTTTTTTCAATACAATTGAGTTCGGTCCATCGTTAAAATTTGATATTCCCGGATTATTCCCGGTACCTGTTACAGCGTTGGGAAAACGCCAAAAACCAAGAACGGAGCTGGCCGTTTCCCTCAATTATCAGGAACGGGTAGATTTTAAACGAACTTTGGTTCAAACTGATTGGAATTACAAATTTTCTGCGGGTGATGGTAAAACACAATCGTTTTTGCTTGGTATTATTGCGCCAGTTATTAAAGTTGTATCGATCAGTAAAACAGATGAATTTACTCAGCGGATCGACGAACTGAACGATTTATTCCTGAAAAACGCTTATAGTAATCAATTAATTTGGGAGGATGTAAAAGCTGGGGTTACTATAGATAATCTTCGCAAGGACAATAAGAAGTTCAGAAAATTGAGGGCCACCTTCAACGTTACAGGTGATTTAGCAGGATACTTTTTACCAACAATGATCTCAAATAATAATACACAATATGATGATCAGGGACATCGTTTACTCTTTGGTTTGCCTTATTCCCAATTTTGGCTTTTAGATGGAAAGTATATTGCAAATATCCGTTTCAACAGAAAGCATTCCTTCGCATTCAGGATTATGGGAGGATATGGCCAGCCAGGTAAGAACTCAAAAACATCTCTGCCTTATGATTACTCTTTCTCAAGTGGTGGTGCCAATGATGTTCGTGGCTGGGAAGCACGGCAGTTAGGGCCGGGAACTTATCTTTCTTTATTAGATCCGAATGCTGTAGCCACCCAGATTGGTGACGTTCGTTTACAATCATCGTTAGAATACCGTTTTGGCGGTGGGGGAGTACTGAATCATGCATTTTTTGCAGATGGAGGAAATATCTGGACTGTCAATTACGATGTTTTACGTCCGGGAAGTCAATTGACAAAAGATTTCTACAAACAAATTGCGTTCAACTTGGGTTACGGATTACGTTTGGATTTCAGTTTCTTCATTTTCCGAATTGATGTCGGGGTCCCTATCTTCAATCCTTCACTTCCGGGCGATTCGAAATGGATCTTTAACAAGCACACCGAGTACAATGATTTAGCTACACAGATCTATGGAGAGAATTACAAAGAGGTGCTGAATAAGTTTCAAATTAATCCGTTCAGACCGCACATCCATTTCGGTATTGGATTACCGTTCTAACGGAATCTGGTTTTTTGTTCAAAACGTTTGACAAAAATGAAGCGTTTTTGATTAACTTTACCGCCCAAATTCAAGGATAATGTCACATACAATTAAACCTGGCGTTGCAGCCGGAGACGAAGTTCAAGCTATTTTCAAATTAGCCAAAGAAAAAGGCTTTGCTTTGCCTGCGATCAATGTTACGAGTACAAGTACTGTGAATGCAGTATTGGAAACTGCTGCAAAATTGAATTCTCCGGTAATTATTCAGTTTTCGAACGGTGGAGCGCATTATTTTGCCGGTAAAGGATTGTCAAACATCAATGAAAAAGCGGCAATAGCCGGTGGTATTTCAGGAGCTATGCACGTACACACAATGGCAGAAGCTTATGGTGTGTCTGTAATTCTTCATACGGATCATTGCGCCAAAAAACTGCTTCCATGGATTGATGGTTTACTTGAAGCCGGTGAAGAGCACTTCAAAAAAACAGGACGTCCTTTGTATTCTTCTCACATGATTGATCTTTCCGAAGAGCCGATTGAAGAGAATATTGAAATTTGCAAGGAATATCTTGCCCGTATGAGTAAAATAGGAATGACATTGGAGATTGAATTAGGTATTACCGGCGGCGAAGAAGACGGAGTAGATAACACCGATGTTGATTCTTCAAAATTGTACACTCAGCCCGCTGAAGTAGCTTATGCATACGAGGAATTACTGAAAGTAAGTCCGCGTTTTACAATTGCTGCGGCTTTTGGAAATGTACACGGAGTTTACAAACCCGGAAATGTAAAATTGACACCGAAGATCTTGTTAAATTCACAGAATTACGTTCAGGAGAAATTCAATACGGGTAAAAATCCGGTTGACTTTGTTTTCCATGGCGGATCAGGTTCTACAGTTGAAGAAATCAGAGAAGCTATCGGTTACGGAGTAATCAAGATGAACCTGGATACAGATTTACAATTCGCATTGACAGAAGGCGTGAGAGATTACATGATTTCCAAGATTGATTATTTGAGAACACAGATCGGAAATCCGGAAGGAGATGATGTGCCGAATAAAAAGTATTATGATCCGCGTAAATGGTTACGTGAAGGAGAATTAACTTTTATCAAAAGGCTCGAGCAGTCGTTTAACGATTTGAATAACGTAGGTACTCTATAAGAAATAATGTATTATGAGTTGGTTTAAGAGAAATAAAGAAGGTATTACTACCTCAACGAAAGATAAGAAAGAAACTCCGGAAGGACTTTGGAATAAATGTTCGCGTTGTAAAACACTGTTTACGCATGATGATTTGATCAAGAATCAATTTGTTTGTGACCGTTGTTCGCATCACGAAAGAATTGGTTCGGAAGAATATTTCTCCATTATTTTTGATGATGGAAAGTATGTTGAACTGGATAAAGCCGTAACATCAGGTGATCCATTGGAGTTCGTGGATACTAAGAAATATACGGATCGTATCAAGGCAACTCAAAAAAGCACCGGACTTACAGATGCTATCAGAACAGCGCATGGTAATTTGGATAATCAGCCATTTGTGATTGCGGCAATGGATTTTACTTTCGTAGGTGGATCAATGGGATCTGTTATGGGAGAGAAAATTGCCCGTGCAATTGATAAGGCTATCGAATTGAAAGCGCCTTTCATGATTATTTCTAAATCCGGAGGTGCCCGAATGATGGAAGCTGGTTTTTCATTGATGCAGATGGCAAAAGTTTCCGGTAAGCTCGGACAGCTTGCAAAACATAAACTACCTTATATTTCATTTTTAACAGATCCAACAACTGGAGGAGTTACGGCATCATTTGCAATGCTTGGAGACCTTAATATAGCTGAACCGGAAGCATTGATCGGTTTTGCAGGCCCGCGTGTTGTAAAAGAAACAATAGGCAGAGATCTTCCGGAAGGATTTCAGACATCCGAGTTCGTATTAGAACACGGGTTCCTGGATTATATTGTAAACAGAACAGAATTAAGATCGAAACTGGCTCATTCACTGAAGCTTTTCAGAAGCTAACGGTAATAGCCTAATAAATTTAAACCCTGACGTTCCATGATAATTGGAGTCAGGGTTTTTTATTGTAATCGAACGCAGGAAACCAATGTTCAATGAAAAACGATAAATATTCATTTTCGAATTGAATATCTTGATTTATCAAGTAAAATAAAGATTATTCTATTATTTTCACTGAACATACCTCGATTACTTATGAAGTTTACCTTTTTACTACTTTCATTTATTTTGATGTCCGCCTCATCCCTAATGGCGAAGGAACACGTTAATAATCCAAATAAATTCAATGAATTTGGCAAGAGGGAAGGTTATTGGTATTTAGATGCACATAATAATCCTGTAAAGAGTACCGACAATGATCGCATTTCCGAAGGCAAATATGTCAATGGAAGAAAAGAAGGAGTTTGGATTTATTATTATGAAAAAACAGATTCGCCCCGTTTGGTTGGAGAATATTCAGATAACAGACCTTCAGGAACGTATTTCCGGTTTAATAGACAAGGCAAGCTCTTTATTGCGAGTGCAAATAAACATTCGTTACGTCGTTCCAATCGCATTTTCAGTTCCAATCATATTTATAGCTGTGAATTGAATTTTGAAGATCAGGAAATAGTTGCCGGACAGGTTTTCTTTTCGTCTTCAATGTTTAAAGAAAATGCTTATAAATTTTGGGTAACAAAATCGTTTGAATCTTCCAGTTCGAAATCTAAGATTATTGATTTTTCATGGCTGCATAATTGTTACAATTCGGTCTATGCGTCATACTTGAATGCCAGAAACCCGGTTAAAATTTCAAAACCGAATTTGACAAAGGAAAAAAACAGAAAGACTGAAAAGGAAAAACAACAATCCGTACCACCGAAAAAAACAGGGTTTTCGACCCCGCCGGTTGTGAAAGATCCTTTGGTAGCTAAAGGTTTGGAATTTAAGCCAAACGGATGGAATAAGCTGTTTACCAAAACAGAAGAAATTTGGATGGATGGGTTTTTTACCAATGGTCAGTTGATGGACGGTAAAGAGATCGGAAGAGCGTCGTGTAGGGAAAGAGTGTAGATCTCGGTGG
>CAMLIF010000168.1 GCA_946479985.1 uncultured Flavobacteriales bacterium | reverse complement strand
TTCTCTGCACATGCTTCTGAATTTACTTCACACGTCTCTGAATTTGTTTCACATGCCTTTGTTTTCACTCAACATGCCTTTGTTTTTGGTTTACATCGCATTGTTTTGAGTTGAGATGGCTTTGTTTTTACTTCACATTGCTTTGTAACGGGTGGAGATAACGTTGTAACGAATCGAAATGAAGCTGTGAGGGATTATTGTTTTAAGTCCTCCGCTTCTGTTTTTGCGATTCGCTGATAAAAATAAGCTCCAACCAATAATAACGCTCCGACCAGCATAAACACAACCACTTTGGTGATTGTACTCAGGTGAATCAAATCATAGAAAAACAGTTTCACCAGGCTGATCCCTAAAATTGCCATGGCTGTAGATCGGAGTAAAACCGAGTTTTTGATGAGTCCGCGGTAAATCATTCCAATTGAGAATGTTACCCAAAGTAAAGTAAGAACTATTTTATATCCTGCACCGAATCCGAATACAATAGACCATTGTGACAACTCGAGAGAAAGAATCCAGAGTGTTGCCAAACTGAACCAGACAATGGTGTTTTTCGCATTGTCCTTTTCATTCATCAGCAAATAGAAAATGCCTAAAATCCCGAAGAAACTCAGGTAACGTCCAGTATTGTAGGATGGGAAATAATCCGGATGCGCCACATAGGTATTGATTGAAAAATAGGACAAGCCGCTAAATCCAACTAAAAGGATCAGTGAGCAAATCACAAAAAGCTGTGTCAGATCGGTCCAATTGTTCAATTTTAAAGCGAATTTCCGCACTACGAAAAATACAGCCAGCAACAAAACTCCGATTCCTAATATCAGCGCTGCCTGGCTTGCTAAAACCTCATCGAAATACCAGCTTTCCAGTTTAACTTTCGCGGCCTTCATTTCCGAATGCTCGAAAGAGAACCATGCGTGAATCTGGTTCGCAATGGAAATAAGCAGCATTCCGAATGTGATATACGGCAAAAATTGCTGTGTGGAGTATTTATTCTTTTCTGCAGCCGTTTTAAAGTTCCAGATAGAAAGTGCCAACAATATGGAACAGAACAAAAGTGCTGTAATGGTAATAGTGGAATAATATGTTTCGATACTTGCGGTAGCTAACTGTCGGACCAAAAACATTCCGGAAGCCACGATTAAAGCCAGTAATACAAAAATGTCGTATTTCTCTTTTTGATATTTGACCAGCACGAATACTCCCGCGCCTGTTAACAGAAGCATATAAACCGACTGGAAATGTATGTTTGAATCGAGACAGATTGTAATGATGGTCACTCCCGCAATCAGGATCAAATGAACTTCTTTCAAAACAGCATCGTTCCGTTTGATCCCCTCGTAAACCCAAAATGCGAAGTAAATACAGACCAATGCAGCGAATAATAACAAAGTTGCTAATGAGCCATCAGCAGCCCATAAGATGTATCTTAAAATGCTATACGAAACGAATGTTACCGGAATGATCTCTCCGAAACTTGCAACCGGCAGCTTTTCTTTTCGAAGTATGGAAGGAAGAATTGCCGAAACGTGAAACGACAGGAAAAACAGCAAACAATAAACAGTAGCCACAAGCCAATCTGTTTTTGGATGGTAATGAAGGCCGGGAGTAAAGAACCAGGCAACAAAAATAACATTCGATCAAATAAGGACGGGAACCCGAATGGAACTCCAGTTTTTCATTAACGAAATTGCCAGCATTCCAAGATTAATAACCAGCATATAGGCCAGGTAGTAACTCAGATGCTGATTGGATGCTGAAATTAGGGGCGGAAGCACATACGCTGCTATCAATCCGAAGTGAGCAATGATTACCAGGTTGTAATACCATGCCAGGTAAACGGCCGCAATAACACAAACTAATAATCCTGCAAAACTGAGACTAAACGGAATTACATGATACCATGAGAAGGCCGCATAAGTAATAAAATAAGAAACACTTACCGCGCCGGAAGCTAAAACAGCACTGAATGAACGGTATTTTTCCCTGAACCGGAAAGCAAAGAAACCAAGCACTCCGGCAATAGCGTATGTTCCGACGATACGAACGCCAATACTCAGCCAGTTGTGATCGATTGCGTATTTTGTCCCGATGATTAACCCGATAAGCAATACCAGTAAGCCTACTTTACTTAGTAATTGTTCGCCAATGAATTTCTCCCAGTCGGTAGATTTTTTCGGCACGGTAGCAGTTTGTCTGACTTCTGCCGGTTTTGCTGCTGCAGGAGGGGTTTCCGTAGTCGGAGAAATCACTTTAGAAACGGTTCGATCTGCGGTCGGTTTTACGCCATATCCATCACGCAGCGATTTAAACTCGGCGTAGTTTTCCTTAATCCGGGCTTTCAGATCTTCATGCTCAGCCCACAATTTGCGGTAGGATTCTTCCAATTGTTCAATGCGTTCTTTGTCCGACTGCATAGGTGTAATTTTGGTCTAATGTAAAAGAAACCCGCGACTTTCTTTTACAATTAGAGAATTATCAATTCCGGTTACTTCATTTTTCGCGCAAACTTTCCGCCCCGGAGAATATACGTTTCTTTCAAAACCTGTACTGTTGCGCCTTCTTCAAACAAGTGAAGTCCAACCAGGTCTTTTCCGTTAAAATGGACAGATCCTTTTGTTTTGTACGCAATGTTCAAATAGGCTTCGTTCAGAACACTGGCATTGGTACAAACTATCACATGAACCGGAACTTTTACCAGACTCAGCAAACTCAGATCTCGCGGCGTAGCGTAATTATCTGCTATCAAAACCAACGAAGTACAAGTTCCGCACGAATCCTGCATTCTGATCAATGCTTCTATATTGTTCTCAGGAATATCGCCTCCGTTTCCGGCTTCCATGATATCGAGCATTTGCTCCGTTGCATCTTCAGTTGTTGTGACCGGATAAATGTAAATTCCTTTTGTTTCCCCGATTTTCTTGTTTTTATCAACGCGCTTGTCGCCATCATTGAAATAACAAACGTATTTGTAGTTATTCGTTTTAGCGTTTATCTCGTTTTTCAAATATTCCAAAACCTGTGCGGAATACTGCGCCATACTTCCGGTAACGTCGACCACCAAAGAGCTGTTTTCCCATTTATTGCGCTGCAAAATCTGTACAACCGCCAGAGCCGCATTTGTTCCTTTTATCTTACTGTAATCTACTCCGGGAATTTTGATTTCTTTCTTTGGCGGAGCTTGAGTTGAATACGAATAAAGCGGAGAAGGAATGATACTTCCCCGATCTGTAAATTCAATGGTCTGCTGCACACGCGAAATGCAGGAAACACTATCTAATTTTCCGGGCAACCATTCAGGCATGGAACGCAAAAAACGCATGATTTCCTGCGTATGCTCTGTGGTTTTAAAGATTTGCGGAAACTGAATATCTTCTACTTTTCCTTCTTTCGTAATGGTGTATTCTACAACAATCGTTTGTGGCATCTGATCACCTTTCGGATAGTGCAGGTTTCGCGTATAATAATCAATTCGGGCGCGTTGCCCCTGAACAAATTCGGGAGCTTCAAAAACGTGCTCTTTGAATGGAACTGTATCTGCTATTTCGGCAATCTTAGCCTTCTTTAACTCCTGCTTCAAGAACACATCATAAGCGTAAACCGGAACTTTGCCGGAGGTTACCTGGCGAATGAATTCCCTGTCGATACTTGCAATCAACTCAGAAGCGGCCGGACGATAAGTCACTAAAACGCCATGGAAAAACTCCTTTCCCATTTCGGGAGAAGTACATCCGGTTTGTCCGGTTAACAACCATTCAATTCCGCCTTGAGATAAGGAATTCGGCACCGCATCGAAAAGTGATTTCAGTCGTTTTCTGTTTAAGCTGTGCTGATCGAATGTTTCAGATTTCTTGTAGGTAGTGTAGATCAGTTCAATGCGGATGATCTGTTTCCCGTTCAGGGCTTTTAATTCAGCTTGATTTTTGTAAACCGCGTCGTTGAAACCTGTCTCTAAATAAACCGTGAATTCCTTTTCTTTTTTAATGACTTTGTCGACCAACGTTGGTGTTTTGGCTATGACATAAGCAATCGTTTCGTCGGCAGTTTGGGCAGAAACGGCAATTATTGCATTACAGAAAAGAATCAAAAGGAAGATTGATCTCATACGGAACTGTAATTCAAAAATGAGTAAAAGTTACAGTTGAAGCAGCACGGCTTGTGATCCGTAGAAGTAAGCGGTAATCCAGCTTCCGGCGATTGCGAAAAACAGGAAAATCGAAATAGCATCGTAAGTTTCGTTCTTCTGCTTATGGATTAATGTACCGATAAACCAGACTACGGTTGGAATGATCAGAAGTACATATAAGTCGGCGTAGAAGCAAACAAACATTCCCAACGCGCCAACAATTTGGATTGTCCGCGATTTCAGGTCCTGTTTCCAGGCAATCAGGCTCATCCATAAGAACAGCAGCAAAAATGCTACGATGTGGGTTAATGATAGAAAAGCAAAAACACCATCGGCAGATTCACTAACTATTTTTTGGCTTAGAACGATATCGAGGAAAAACTTGGATGATAAACTCAGCAAAAGCGCCCAGCCTATTAGAACGAAATCAGTAAAAACCAATCGTTTTTTATTGAACCACAAACAAAGAACGACCAATAAAATCAATGTCGGTTTAAATAGCCCGATCGGCATCACAAAATGTCCGGTATCCAAAAACAGTGTAAATGCTGTGAGTACAAAAACCGATATGGCGATAATGGTTACTTTGAACGGATTCATTTCTTTTTATCCAGCGCTTCTAAAACGAAATCGAAAGTTGAAAGAATCACCGGTTCGCCGTCTACAACAGCAACATCGTGTTCGAAATGTGCACTTGGCAATCCGTCTCCGGTTACAATTGTCCAGTTATCATCTAATTGCTCCACGCGGTCTGTTCCCATATTGATCATAGGTTCAATTGCAATGGTTAACCCGTTTTGGATTTTCTTTCCGCGGCCGCGTTTACCATAGTTTGCAACCTGCGGATCTTCGTGAAGGGTTTTTCCCAATCCGTGTCCAACCAAATCACGAACAACTCCGTAACCGTGATTCTCAGCATGTGTTTGAATTGCCCAGCCAATATCTTCCATTCTGTTTCCTGCACGTGCCTGATCAATTCCCAGGTACAAACATTCTTCGGTAACGGTTAACAATTGTTGTTTTTCAGGGCTGATTTCTCCAATTGCAAAAGTATACGCATGATCTCCGTAATATCCTTTGAAAATAGCACCGCAATCTACAGAAACAATATCACCTTCCTGTAAAGGTTTATCGGTTGGCAGACCGTGAACAACCTGTTCATTCACAGAAATAAGTAATGTACTTGGGCAGCCGTATAATCCCAAAAAACCGGGAATGGAATCCTGGGAACGAATGTAAGCTTCAGCCATTGTATCCAATGCTTTCGGCGTTACTCCCGGACCGATCATTTCGGCAACTTTTCCTAATGTTCGTGAAACCACCTGCGCTGCCTGGCGCATAATTTCGATTTCTTGAGCTGTTTTGTAAATTATCATATTCGGTTTAAGGAAATTCATTGGTGCAAAGATAGCCTTTAGGTTTAAAATAGAAAAACTGATAACTTTCTGAAGAACCAGAGAAAGAA
>CAMLIF010000167.1 GCA_946479985.1 uncultured Flavobacteriales bacterium | reverse complement strand
AAACGGGAAACAAGCTTTCCTCCCAACCCATTAAAGGAACAGCTCCACGTGGTAAAACTCTTCGGGAAGACGAACAGCAAAAGAAAAAACTGCTTGCTTCTTTCAAAGACAAAACGGAAAACGTAATGATTGTTGACCTGGTTCGAAACGATTGTTCGAAGATTGCTGCCAAAGGAAGTGTGAAAGTGGAGGAATTCAGCGCATTACATACGTTTGAAACTGTACATCAATTGATTTCTACAATTTCCTGTGACTTAAAGGAAAACACCACTTTTTCGGAAATTCTCAGAGCCTTGTTTCCTATGGGCTCCATGACCGGAGCTCCGAAGAAAACGGTTGTTCAGCTTACCGAAAAGATTGAACGTTCTGCACGGAACTGGTACTCCGGAAGTATTGGCTGTATTGAACCGAACGGAGATTTCGATAGCAACGTACTCATTCGAACCTTATTCTACGATAAAAAGACTGAATCCATTTCCTGCATGGTTGGCGGCGCAATAACTCATCTTTCTCATCCGGAAGAAGAATGGGAAGAATGCAAAACGAAAGTCGGGAAAATCATTGATCGCTTTGGAACATGCACGTGGTAGAAAAACATATTCAGCAATTTGACTGGTCAGCGAAAAAACTGCTGGTTGCATGCAGCGGCGGTGTAGATTCAATGGTTTTGCTCCACTCGCTTCACAAGCAGAAAATTCCATTTGCGGTTTTACACGTGAATTATCAGCTGCGCGGTGCCGACAGTGATTCAGATGAACAACTGGTTAAACAGGTCTGCACCGATCTTAATGTCCCGTTTTTGTGCGTGAAATGTCCAACTGAGATTACAAAAGCCGAAGGAGTGAATCTTCAAAAAGCCGCCCGTGATTTCAGAAGAAAGCTTTTTTCCCAGTGGACATCTCTGAGCGCAAATCATTTTGTAATATTGGCCCATCATCTGAACGACCAGGAGGAAACTTTCTTTTTACAGTATTTCAGGGGAAGCGGAACGTTTGGTTTACGCGGAATGATGGCAGAGTCGCAGCAGCTGATTCGTCCATTCTTAGAGTTATCCAAAGAAGAACTGCGCCATTATGCTGAGAAAGCGAAAATTCCCTGGCGTGAAGATCAGTCTAACGCCGGATCGAATTACTTACGAAACCTTTTCAGGAACGAAATCCTTCCGAAACTTCACGCTGAAATACCGGCTCTAACAGAAAGTATTGGTACTTTTCAGAAAAAACTAAACGATTCCATTATGAATGAAACTGCAGATTCCGAAAAATGGATCAGTGAAGTGCTTTGCAATCAATTCATTGCAACAGAAGAATGGAAAGCAAGCAGTGAAGTCACCCAACTTTTGTTTGTAAAGACACTGGATCTCCCATCGTGGTCAATTAAAAGGCTGAAAGATCTTTTCAGGTTGAATCTGAGTGCCGAATTGGTTTGTAACGAATATTGGTTCTATAAAGGCACAAAAGGCGTTTATATTCGTCCGAAAAACCGTACTGCCAAAGCATGGGAATGCAAGATTGAAAAAAGGAAACCGGCGAAATCCGCACCCGAAAACGCAAAATTGGTTTGTGATTCGGAGATTGATCAGAACAAATTCGTTGTTCGGCCGGCTACAAAAGAAGATAAACTTCAACTTGCGGGCATGATTGGTCAGAAACGCGTGTGGGATTTATTAAAAGAAGAAGGAATCCCAAGTCAAATTCGTTCGGAATGGCCGGTTTTAAGCATTGATAATCAAGTTATTTGGGTTCCGAATATTGCCGTTTCCGATTCTCCGTTTACGAAAAAAGGCGATTCATCTATGATAACAATATCGCTCATCGAAAAAGTGAAATAATTATTTCCATAAAAAATCACGCGGTATTATTTTTTTATTACATTGTGTTAATAAACGATTAAACCCCGCGCACTATGGAACCAGAAGTTATCGAAAAAGAGGTTGTTAAAGACCTGACTTTCAAACTACCTATTCGATTTGATCAACAACCCGACATCATGCACAAATTGGAGGAAGCAACACGTTTAGGGAACGGTTACCATACGAAAGTTGGGATTGTTTTTCACGACGACGCCGGCTTAAAAAGAGTAAATACAACTATTTGGGCAACGGGGCAGAAATATATTTGCTTAAAGGGCGGCATGTGGATTCCCATCGATCACATAGTTGAGCTTAAATTTTAGGATTTCAATAGTTTATTCTACAATTAGAATCAAACAAACATCCATTACCAAGAACGTTTCGTAGTTTTGAGTACCAATCAAAATAATATGAAACGTTTTTTTTGTTTTCTGATTATTACCCTTTGTACCTTAAGTTTACAAGCACAGGTAAATTCCCAGGATAATGTAACCTGGAAAGTAAGTTACAATAAGGAAAAAAATCAAATTGAACTGAAAGCTGCCATTGCTGAAGGCTGGCATTTATACAGTCAGTTTATCAACAACGATATTGGCCCGGTTCCAACATCATTTTCATTTACAGAAAACACAACCGTAACATTTGTAGATAAAGTTGCTGAGCCAACTCCTATTCACGAATACGACGAAAACTTCGAAGCGAGTCTTGATTTCTTTAAAACAGAAGCTGTTTTCACACAGAAAGTATCAAAAGGAAGTAAAGGAAAAGTTACAGGAATTATTACATACATGATTTGTAATGATGTGATGTGCCTGCCGCCGGTAGATGTTCCGTTTGAAGTTACAATTCCCTAAAAACCCATATTCCAAACAATTGCTTATCCAAATAAAAAGATGAAAAACCTTTTAAAATCGTTGTTTTTACTCGTTAGCTTTGCACAGCTTTCTATTGCTCAAGGTGTTGAATATCCGGAAGATAAAGTAAAATGGAAATTCAAAGTAGAACAGGGAAAAGATTGTGAGGCCACTATTATTGCAGAAGCAACGATCGTTTCAGGATGGGAGATCAATGCTCTTTACTTACCCAAAGGATCTTTCGGTACACCAACTACTTTTTCCGTAATGCCGGATAAAAATGTGAAACTAATCGGTAAAGCCACAGAGCCTAAACCTATTTTAAAACACGACGTAGAAGCTGACGAAGATTTGGCATATCACATTGGAAAAATTGTTTTTCGCCAGAAAATCCAGATCCTGAATCAAAAAGATTTCAAATTGAAGATCAGTTATGGTTTCCAAACTTGTAAAATCGACGATTACTGCCTTGCGCCTTATGAAAACGTAACCTCAGTTACCGTGAAAGGTTGTGAAGGAGTAGAAACTTCTGAGATAATTAACGAAACACCTGAAGATTCAGCTTCTACTGCGGCAATTACAGATGATAATGTAAGTACTCCGAAAGAAAAGGACACTAAGATAGACAGCAAAGTAAAGGCTGGTCCCGATAAGAAAGGATCGCAATCGCTTTGGCTGGTATTCATCGGTGCTTTTTTTAGCGGTTTCTTAGCATTGATCATGCCTTGTGTATTCCCAATGATCCCGATGACGGTGAGTTTCTTTACAAAACGAAGTAAAACACGCGCATCAGGAATCCGGAATGCATTTTTATACGGTGGATCGATTATACTCATTCACGTTTTGCTTGGTGCAATTGTGGTGCTTTCGGGAGCGGGACATATCTTAAATGAACTCTCTACAAATGTATACTTCAATATTTTCTTCTTTTTAATGCTTTTCATTTTCGGATTATCCTTCTTAGGCGCATTCGAAATTCAATTGCCTGCAAAATGGACAAATAAAGCAGATGAAAAAGCAGATAAAGGTGGTGTTATCGGGATTTTCTTTATGGCTTTGGTCTTGTCGTTGGCTTCATTCTCTTGTACCGGTCCTATTTTGGGCGGTTTACTGGGAAGTCTTTCTGCTTACGGAGGCAGCTCTGCATTAATGGTCGGAATGTTCGCTTTTGGACTTGCTTTGGCGCTTCCGTTTATGCTTTTCGCATTATTCCCTTCCTGGTTAAATTCTATGCCAAGTTCGGGTGGATGGCTAAACGTTGTAAAAGTGTTCTTAGGATTTTTGGAAATTGCTTTCGCATTCAAATTCTTGTCAACTGCAGATACAACTATGCAGTGGCATTTACTGGAAAGAGAAGTCTTTATCTCCATTTGGATTGCGGTATTTGGAACCCTCGGACTTTATATGCTTGGGAAAATCCGTTTACCACACGACAGCCCGGTTGAAAAACTTTCTGTTGGAAGAACGATGTTGGCTACATTAACCATTGCTTTCACGTTCTACCTGATTCCAGGATTATGGGGCGCACCTCTGAAACTGGTAAATGCTTTCCTTCCTCCAGATTTCTATGCTGAATCACCGGAAGGATTGGGTGGGGGACAAAATATTTCAACCAGTTCCACAACGCTTGAAGTTGTAGAAGGAATGCACAAAGGTCCAAGAGGATTAATGGCGTTTAACGATTACGACAAGGCATTGGCTTATGCTAAGAAAGTGAACAAGCCGCTTTTCGTTGACTTCACTGGCTGGGGTTGCGTAAACTGCCGTAAAATGGAACAAAGTGTTTGGGGAGAACCCGGAGTAATTGAACACCTGCGAAACGACGTGGTAATTGTTTCTCTTTACGTTGATGAAAGAACAGCACTTCCTAAAAATGAGCAAAAGACAATCCAGGTAGATGGGCGCAGTTTCTCGCTTAAAACAATCGGGAACAAATGGACAGCTAAGCAGATAACTGAATACCAAACATCGTCTCAGCCATATTATGTTCTCCAAACTCCTGACGGAGAAGATATCCCGGTTGGTTCGGCAGATTATCAAAATCATTCCGATCCGGAAGTCTTCCAGGCCTGGATTGAAAAGGGATTGAAGAAATTAAAATAAAGGAAAGGGATTCGCGAGAGTCCCTTTTTTGTTAGGACGCGATCATGGGGACATTCTATTCCCGCTGATGAACAGATATAAAGGTCGCCTACCGGACGACCGAATTTTGATATTGACTAATACAATTTAACTAAAAGATTTCTTTACATACGACTGAACGTCTTGCCAGGAATGTGATGTAGACTTACCCTCTCGTCTGTAAGTTCTTCTTAATTCCAATTCTTGCAGTTGAGAATCAGTAAGCATTGAATTATCTCATTCGGTTACATATTCCAATGACTTTATGAATTCCAAAAAAGCTTTTGCTTTTGGAGATGAGTCGTCTATGTGAAAAGTATGTATCATAGCTATGAAATTGAATCTGAACTGTTTGTTCAACCGTAAACAACGGTAAGGAGAAAAACAGAAAAATCCGATTAACGAAAGTGATTCAATCGGGCTGCGGAAGAATCCCTTTTTTCATGTCGGTTTCGATACAATTCCGACACTAAAGGTCTCCGCCTCGGCGGATCAACCTGATATGATATCTCAACGTGAATTCTTACTTTTGCCACATGTCGCAATGGTTGGGTACGCCCATAGAGTTTTTGAAAGGAGTTGGTCCGCAGCGCGCTGAATTACTGCGCAAAGAACTGGGCATTTTCACTTTCGAAGATTTGTTGCAGCATTTCCCTTTTCGTTACGTCGACAGAACGGCTTATCACCAGGTAAAAGATGTGTTTGCCGTTGATGGATTTGTGCAGCTGAAAGGACAAATTGTTTCCATTCGCGAGGTAGGTGCCGGACGGGGAAAACGATTAAGCGCCATGTTCCAGGACCAAAGCGGGACCATCGAATTGGTTTGGTACCAGGGAACAAAATTCATTATGCAAAGCTTGAAAGCGTTTACCGAAATCCAGGTTTTCGGGAAACCAAGCCGATATAGCAACAGCTGGACGATTCCCCACCCGGAAATAACTCC
>CAMLIF010000166.1 GCA_946479985.1 uncultured Flavobacteriales bacterium | reverse complement strand
TGCCGTTATCAACCGAAAATCTGCTTATCAATACTTGCAAGTATCATAGAAATAAGGGGGAGATATAAAAGCGCTCCAGAAAAATGATATGAATTCTGTTTATTAATTCTGAAATTGATTTGGTTAAACCCTGATGTTTGCTGAATTCCAACATTGTACCCCGTTTTGTCCCCCGGTAAAATAAGGCTTTGGCGCGACTTTCGTTTTCCTTTGCTGAAACAATTAAAAATAATCACATGAAAAAGATTTTTACAATCGCAACAGCAGCTTTACTAACAGGATCGGCTTTCGGTCAGATTGAAGAAGATGCAAACATCCTGCTTGGTAACATTGACCTTTACTGGGACAGCTACAACGACAACACGAAGATCGTGAATGACCTGAACTTTTCAGTTTATGCCGACGGAACAAACTCTTCTTATGTAACTCCTCCCTTTACCATTAAGGTTTATATCTGGGATGGTTCGAATCCGACTTTCGTACACACGATCAACGATCCGGGAATTTATCATTTCGGCGGACGTGACTACGTAGACCTGGATATCGACCTGACTGACATGCCACTACCTGCAGGTTCTTACCGATTAGGTGTTTACGTTGATGCCGACGATGATATTCCTTCATCGGAAGACGACGACAGCGACAATGCTTACCTGGCGCCGAACAACATCAATTATACACCCGGTGGATCTTCAGCCGGAATCAATGAAAATGAAGAGTTAAACACGTTGATGGTTTTCCCGAACCCGGTAAACGAAAAAGTAACGATTGCCTGGGAAAACACGAACGGTCAATCTCCTGAAACACTTGAGATCCGTGATCTGAATGGTCGTATTGTTCGCTCTGCTAACCTGGAAAACAGCCAAACGGTTCTAAACATGAACGTTTCAGACCTGGATGCCGGTGTTTACGTTATTGCGATCAGTTCGTCAAACCATGTGGCTACGCAGAAATTCATCAAACAATAATTTCAACGCAATATCATTGGTTACTGAAAGATTGAATGTAAGTATTGAGTTCAACGCCTGATCTTTCAGGAGAAAAAGGATTGTCCGCTGTTGACAATCCTTTTTCATTAGTTCTACGAAAATGAACTCTGCAACGGGCACCGTTTAATGTTTCAATTGGCTGAAAACATTCGTTTTCATACAATTCCCGAATAGTTTTCCTCCGCTGTAGCTGCGCAAATGCTGATCGAAAGTTAAACGGCAAAACACTCCAAATTTGGTATTGGTTTATTTTTTAACTTTACCACATGTTCAAAAAATATACAGCTTTACTTTTTATCTGTATATCCGGCATTATCTATGCCGGTCATAGTTTTATTCATCACCACCATAAATATTCTGAACAGGATATCCATGTTTCGTTTGCAGGTCAATACGATCACGAAGAGCACCACAACGGTGAAAATCACCGGAATGAGCATCACGATGACGAACATCATCAAAACAATTCCAACGAACATTCCGGCCTTTACGATATTCTTGCTCACTTCCTGCACGGAGAACCTTTCTTTAGACTTGATGATAACGAAATAAAAATTGATTTCAGTAAGGGAGAATCAGTTCCTGTTTTAACGGCTGTCATTCTCAAATGGGCTGAACCAATTTCTGTTCCTTCGAGGCAGATTTGTTACCTTTACAAAACCCCTTACTACCATTCCCGGGCATGTATTCCTTCTGGTTTACGGGCTCCCCCGGTTGCAGCATAAATCTGTTCTTACAGAACCACTAATGTGGTAATTCCAGCGCGTTCCAACGAACGCAATTGAATTGTTTTATGCTCAACAATTTTCAAATTTATGTTTAATAAAATCATCGAGTTTTCTGTTAAACAGAAACTCATCATCGGGTTATTTATACTCGTTCTGATAGGTTACGGAGTGTACGAGGTTACGCGACTACCTATTGATGCCGTACCTGATATTACGGATAACCAGGTTCAGGTCATTACCTCCGCGCCGTCGTATGGTGCAACCGATATTGAGCGGCTGGTAACTTTTCCGGTTGAACAGGCGAATAGCAATATCCCCGGATTAAAGGAAATCAGAAGCTTCTCCCGTTTCGGTTTGAGCGTCGTTACTATCGTTTTTGACGATGAAACCGATGTTTACTGGGCAAGGCAACAAGTTACCGAACGAATTTCATCCATTAAAGATCAAATTCCACCTGAAATTGGCGTGCCCAAATTGGCTCCGGTTACTACGGGGTTGGGTGAGATTTATCAATATGTCATCCGTCCGAAAAAAGGCTACGAGAAAAAGTACACTGAAATGGAGCTTCGAACCGTTCAGGATTGGATTGTTCGCCGGCAGCTTCTAAGTGTGAAAGGTGTTGCGGAAGTAAGCAGTTTTGGCGGAAGAGTAAAACAGTATGAAATTGCCGTTGATCCGAACAAACTGAAATCATACGGAATTACCGTGGATGACGTTTTTAATTCTCTAAAGGACAACAACCAAAATACAGGTGGCGCTTACATCGAAAAACAATCAACTGTTTTGTATATCCATAGTGAAGGATTGATAGCTGACATTGCAGATATAGAGAACATTTCCGTGAAGAAAACAGCGGAAGGAACACCTTTGTTTTTAAGAGATGTTGCCGAAGTAAAATTCGGAAGTGCTACCCGCTATGGAGCACTGACTTATGTTGGTCGTGATGGCAAACCAAGTGAAGTGTCGGGTGCTGTTGTCATGATGCTCAAAGGAGCGAACAGCAATGATGTCATCAAAGACATCAAAGAACGTATTACGCAAATTCAGAAAACCTTACCTGAAGGGGTAGTTATCGAACCTTTCCTCGACCGAACAAAAATGGTAAACAACGCCATTGGAACGGTGACAAAGAACTTAATGGAAGGTGCGTTAATCGTTCTCCTGATTCTGGTGTTATTCCTCGGGAATTTCAGGGCGGGAATCATCGTTGCATCGGTTATTCCGTTAGCCATGTTGTTCGCTGTTATCATGATGAACTTATTCGGCGTGAGTGGGAATTTAATGAGCTTGGGCGCATTGGATTTCGGGTTAATTGTAGATGGCGCGGTAATCATTGTTGAAGCCTGCATGTATCGTCTGCACAAATCCGATCAGGGACTGCTTTCTCAAAAACAAATGAATGGATTGGTACTGGAAACATCTTCAAGAATGCGGAATGCCGCAGTTTTTGGGGAAATCATTATTCTGATTGTCTACATTCCAATTTTCACCTTACAAGGTATTGAGGGAAAAATGTTTAAACCGATGGCACAAACTGTTGCTTTTGCTTTGTTAGGTGCTTTCGTCCTGTCATTGACTTACATACCGATGATGTCAGCTTTGTTTTTGAGCAAGAAAACTGGACATCGCCCGAATATTTCGGATCGGATTATGGGATGGATTGAAAAAAGGTATCGTTCGGGATTGACAAAAGCCTTGAAAATTCCCAAGGTAATTGTGGGAAGTACGCTTGCTCTGTTTACCGTTGCCGTAATTGTTCTGACACAACTGGGAGGGGAATTCATTCCATCCCTGGAAGAAGGCGATTTTGCAGTTGAAACCCGTGTTTTAACAGGAAGCAACCTGAACACATCCGTTACAGCAGTTTCGCAGGGAGGAGAAATTCTTTTAAAGGAGTTTCCGGAAGTTGAAAAGGTAGTTGGAAAAACCGGAAGCAGTGAAGTTCCAACCGATCCCATGCCGATTGATGCAAGTGACATGATGGTGATCCTGAAAGATAAAAGTGAGTGGACTTCTGCTAAAACGGTTGACGAATTGACAGAAAAAATGTCTAAGGCACTGGAAGCCGTTCCGGGAGTAACTTACGGATTTCAATACCCTGTTCAAATGCGCTTCAATGAGCTAATGACAGGTGCAAGACAAGACGTTGTTTGCAAAATTTACGGGGAAGATTTAGACACGCTTGCACAGTATGCAAAACGCCTAGGAGGCATCGTAAGTGCTGTAAGCGGAACGCGTGATCTTTACATCGAATCTGTAACAGGAATGCCCCAGATTTCTATCGACTATAATCGTTCTGCCATTGCTCAATACGATCTTACAATTGCTGACATTAACCGGGTTGTAAATACGGCCTTTGCAGGACAAAGCAGCGGTTTGGTCTTTGAAGGAGAAAAACGATTCGATTTGATGGTCAGACTGTCCGGCGAAAAGCGTCAAAATTTAAGCGATGTTCAGAACCTGTTGATCCCAACGCCCGAAGGAACACAAGTTCCGCTGTATCAATTGGCAGATGTAGAAATCAAAGAAGGGCCGAACCAGATACAACGTGAAGATGCAAAGCGCAGAATTGTCGTTGGATTCAATGTTCGCGGACGTGATGTTCAAAGTATCGTAGAAGAGCTGCAGCGAAAGGTTGACAAGCAGTTAAAGACACCTGCGGGGTATTATGTAACCTACGGAGGTGCGTTCGAAAACCTGCAAGCTGCTAAAGACCGGTTAAGCATCGCCGTTCCGGTTTCGCTCATTCTCATTTTCATTCTTCTTTATTTTGCTTTCCGTTCCATCCGTCAGGGACTCCTGATTTACTCGGCTATCCCCCTTTCCGCAACAGGAGGAATTCTGTTCCTTGCGCTGCGGGGAATGCCTTTTAGTATCAGTGCAGGAGTTGGATTCATTGCTCTTTTCGGTGTAGCCGTTCTCAACGGAATTGTGCTTTTATCCGAATTCAACCGAATGAAAAAAGAAACCGATTTGAGTCTTGAACAAATTGCAACAGAAGGAAGCGTGGTTCGTTTGAGGCCCGTTTTGATGACGGCCCTGGTGGCATCGCTCGGATTCTTGCCAATGGCATTGAGCAACGGTTCGGGTGCAGAAGTTCAGCGACCGCTCGCAACGGTGGTAATCGGAGGTTTGCTCGTAGCGACTTTTCTTACACTCTTTGTTTTACCAATACTTTACATGATGACTGAAAAACGCAAACCAAAAAAGGGAAACGCAGTTCCTACTGCCGTTGTCGTTCTTTGCTTTTTAAGTTTGGGAACAACTTTACAGGGACAAACACCTGTATCGCTTCAATCGGCAACAGAACTAGCTCTGAAAAACAACGTGATGGTTCAAAACGAACGTTTACGTTCCACTTATCAGGAGCAGTTGGTGAAATCTTCCCGAGCAATTCCAAACACACTCATTTCAGGTGAATTTGGGCAAATCAATAGTGTCTACGGTGATAAGCGCATAGGAATTTCTCAATCTATTAATTTTCCAACTGTTTACACCAGCCAGCGAAGCTATCTGGAAGCGGTTGTAAAAAGCAGTCAACTCAGTGTAAAAGTTCAGGAAGCAGAACTGAAGAAACAAGTTGCAGAAACCTATTACCGTTTGATAAGCATTCAGCAAAAAGAGAAGCTGCTGCAACGAAGTGATAGCCTGTACAGTTCTTTCCTGAAAAAAGCTACGGAACGATTTAACGCAGGGGAAAGCAATGTTCTGGAAATGACTACCGCGGAAAATCAACGTGGGCAGATTCGTTTGCAGATGGGGCAACTAAAAGAAGAAAGGGAAATTCTGCAAATCCGATTTCAATTGCTATTGAATTCCGAAACGGCATATATTCCCGATGAAAGCGAGATAAAACCAAATGCACTCGTGTTAGATACAACGGCTTTAAAAGCACATCCAATGGTTCAATACTATTTGCAGCAGCAAGAAACCGCAGAAGCCTTAACAAAAGTGGAACGGTCGAAATTGTTGCCTGATCTGACACTTGGTTACAATGTGATGTCTATGCGTGGAACCGGTGCTGACAATAACCTGTATAACGGAGCAATGAAATTTCAATCGGTTCAGGTAGGAATTGGAATTCCGATCTTTAACGGTGGACAGCGTTCACAGGTACAAGCTGCCAAAACGAATGAATTAATTGCTTCGGGTGATTATACAGCAAGCATACAAGCCCTGGAATCGGAATACCTCGCTGTTTTTTCGACGTATCGCAAACATGTTACGGCAGTGGAATATTACGAGTCTGAAGGATTGAAACAAGCAGAAATGATTGCGTCGACTGCAAATCAGCAATTTGAGGCCGGTGATATCAATTACCTGGAATGGGTGATGCTGACCAATCAGGTGGTATTGATCCAAAACAA
>CAMLIF010000165.1 GCA_946479985.1 uncultured Flavobacteriales bacterium | reverse complement strand
AACCGTTGAAAATCAAAGTATCCAAGATTCGTGATGTTGAATCACACGGAATGTTTCTTTATGGGACAAATTATGAAAGCATCAGGTGGAAAAGCGGATCCGAAAACAACATCGGGACTTTTACGACAATTAATTCAAGGATAATGAAATACACCTGGTTACTTTTTTTGGCTGGATTTGGCTTATTAAGCGCTTGCGATTCTTCTGATAAGGATGATGAGAATTCATTAGTTAATAATTTTCATATTGAAGGAAAAATTTCAGGAGCACCAAATACAACGGTTAAAATAGAAGCTCAAACCGACCAGGGATCTGTAAATGTTGCTGAGACAACAACAGATGGTTCCGGTAATTACGAGATTGACGGAAACATCCCTTCCATGGGAATTTACAGTTTGGTTATCGGGAAATCTGAAACAGGAACAATTGTAATTCCTATTGATGTGAACGATCGTGCTGTAATTAACGGCGATATTAAGTCGTTTTCTGCTCAGGCACAGGTTTCAGGAACGAAATGGGCAAAACCTTATGTAACCTATCAGCGCATGTTGCTCGAGTTTAGTCAAAAGTACATGGCGGCAGTTGATGAATCCTATTCAGAAAAAGAAATAAAGCTGGCTGAAAAGAAAATAACTGATTACGTTGTTCAGCAGGTAAAGAAAGATCCGTCGAATCCTGTAAACATTGTGCTGGCAGCACGTTTATTTCCAACAGAGGATGAAGGTTTTGGTGGCTACGATATGGCTAAAATGGAAGTGCTGAATATTATGAATACAGCATTCCAGGCAAAATATCCTACTTCTCCTATTACCGGATCGTTAAACTCAATGATCGGGTCAATTGAACAGCAATACGAGAAATACCAGGCAAGTACTTCCGGAAATGTGAATGCTCCTGAGATTTCGCTTCCTGATCTGAACGGAAAACAGCATAGGCTTTCTGATTTGAAAGGAAAAGTAGTATTGATAGATTTCTGGGCTTCCTGGTGTGGTCCTTGCAGAAAGGAAAACCCGAATGTAGTTCGTTTGTACAAAAAGTACAACTCGAAAGGTTTTGAGATCTTCTCAGTTTCTTTAGATACAGATAAAGCAGCCTGGAAACAGGCCATTCAAAGTGATGGTTTGGTATGGAAAAATCACGTCAGCGACTTGATGGGCTGGCAAACACCGCTTGTTCAGCAGTACGGAATCGGAGGAATTCCATACACAGTTTTAGTAGACAGAGAAGGGAAAATTATTGGGATCGGACTACGTGGAGCACAATTGGAACAAAAATTGGAAGAGGTCCTCGATAAAAAATAATTTTGTGGTATTCCAGAATGATGGGCCTTCCAGGATTTTAAAAGTATAAAATGAAAAAACTAATTCTCGGATTTGTATTAATCCTTTCAGGTATTGCGATTGGTCAGACTCCAATAAATGTAACAATTACAGGGAATATCTTCAACACAAACGGAGTTGATTCCGTTTATATTTCTCAATACTACGGAAATATGAACTATGTCAATTTATTGAAGACCAAACTGGACAAAAAGGGAAATTACGTTTTAAAAGGCTCCCTTCCGGCAAAAGATTATTACGTATTGAGAATCGGAACCCAGCATATCAACCTGATTCTGCGTGACAGTTCAAATTTACGAGTGAATGCTGATGGTAAAAATCTGGCATTTTTCCATACAATTACAGGTTCTGACGAAAGCGTGCAATTGAATGAGTTCATTCGAGAATTCCAGTTATACAATCAGAAAAGAGATTCGGCAAGCGCTATGTTGCGTACTCATCCTGAAAATGCAGAAGCAATCAATCAAAGCTTTCAAACAGTTTACTATACTTTCCAATCGTACAGACAAGGATTTGTTCAGAGAAATCAGAACTCTCCTGCCCTGCTCCCGGTTATAAACAGCCTGGATATGGAGAAAGAATTCTCTATTTATGAGTCGGTTATTAAACAATTGTCTGATTCATTCAGTGGTTCGCCTAATGTAGAGGCATTGAAAAAACAGTATCAGGATCGTTTGAAGCAACAGGAAGCAATGAACTTTTTAGCACCGGGAAAAGAAGCTCCTGATTTCACACAAAACGATGTGAACGGAAAACCAATAAGCTTATCAAGCCTTCGCGGACAAGTTGTACTTCTTGACTTTTGGGCATCGTGGTGTGGGCCATGCAGAGCGGAAAATCCGAATGTAGTGGCGCTTTATGGCAAATACAAAGATGCAGGTTTTACGGTGATGAGTGTTTCTTTGGATAAAGAGAAACAAAAATGGATTGATGCAATTGCAAAAGATAAATTAAGCTGGCCAAATCATGTTTCAGACTTGAAACATTGGTCGAATGAGGTTGCAAGACTTTACCAGGTAACTGGAATTCCATTCACTGTTCTGATTGATAAAGAAGGAAAAGTAATTGCTACAAGATTGCGCGGAGCTCAGTTAGAGCAAACTCTTCAACAAATTTTCGGATTTTAATGACACTCGAAAATGGTAAGTGTATTTACTTTGCTTCCGATTTTCATTTGGGAGTTCCGGACTACAAGACTTCACGGGAACGCGAAGCAAGAATTGTAGACTGGCTCACGTTTATTGAACCTACAGCGCAGGAAATTTTCCTCGTAGGTGATATTTTCGACTTCTGGTTCGAATACAAACACGTTATCCCAAAGGGCTTTGTTCGCTTACAGGGAAAAATTGCCGAACTGGTGGATAAAGGAATTCCGGTTCATTTCTTTACAGGAAACCACGATATGTGGATGTTTGATTACTTTCCGAAGGAATTAGGTGTTTCTATGTTTCGTGAGCCCATTGAACGAACGTGGAATAACAAAACATTCATAATTGGTCATGGCGATGGTCTTGGTCCTGGCGACAGAAACTACAAATTTTTAAAGCGCGTTTTCGCCGCCCGATGGTCCCAGTGGTGCTTTGCGCGCATTCATCCTAATTTCGGAATTGGACTGGCAAATTTCTGGTCCAGGAAAAGTCGTGCCGCAACCGGTAGTACAGATGAAAAATTCCTTGGCGAAGAAAACGAATGGTTGGTAGTTCACTGCAAAGAAGAGTTAAAGAAAAAGCATACTGATTATTTCGTTTTTGGCCACAGACACTTGCCAATGGAAATTGACCTGGGAGATCACTCCAGATACATCAATCTTGGCGAATGGCTGAAATACGACACTTATGGCGTTTTTGATGGAGTTGAAATGAAATTGGAGAAATGGAAAAATCATTGACTTCCAGTTGTTTAAAATTCCATTATTAAACTTTAAGTTTATCACTATAACCAAATTCACTAATTCGGTTTTTTCATTACTAAAAAGAAAACATTAAAAAAACGGGACTCCAACAATTGAAGTCCCGTTTTTCGCTTGAGTGAATCTATCTTAATGTGATCCTACAACCACTTTTTCTATAATTGTTTTAGAATCTACCTGTGCTTTAATCAAGTATACTCCCGGAGGAACAATCTCTGAATTCCAAAGCAATCTGATCATTGTTTCATTACAGCATGCTCGTTCAAACAAAGTTGTCACCTCCTCGCCTAGCATATTGTATAATTTAATCTCAACGGTTCTGTTCTCGGCACCGTCCAAAAGAATCGTTGTTTGCCCATTGGTTGGGTTGGGATTTACAGATAGTATCGGAACAATTCCCGGATCAGTTTCATCTTCTGAAACCTGGATGGTTCTGCACACGGTAACCGGCACGTTCGTTAAATCACCTAATCCGGTTTTCAGACATACTTCATACGAACCTGCTTTAGCATACTTGTGCTCCGGTTTTCTATCTGTTGAGAATGTTCCGTCACCAAAATCCCACAAGTAATCCATATCATCCTGAACGGTTTCATTTTCTCCGGTTTTAACTTCAAATTTCGATGTCAATCCGATTGAATTCGTAGAAAGGACGATGGAGCTTCCACATGTAACGGAAATGTTCTTGCAGATTCGGTCTTGACAAACAGGACTTGCTCCATTTTTTGTTACAACCAAACAAACGGTGTATGTTCCCGGATTAGGGAATCCTCCGAACGAAAAACTAAATCCTGAGCCCGTTGTCACAAGAGCATTTGTATTTGCATCCTTGATTGTCCAGCTGAAAGAATAACCAGTTCCGGGTGATGGTATGGTTGTGGACGCGAAAGTTGATGAGCTAGAGAATGTCCAGTAACAAGCGGAAACATTGGAATTGAAGTTCGCAACTAAATTACAGCCCATTGGTTTAAAACAAGTCTTGCTGGTAACAGTTACAGTATCATCAGCTACACAACCAAATACAGTTGTTGTTCTAACAATGTATGTTCCTGGACTTGTGACCACAATTGATTGAGTGGTTGCTCCACCACTTGGAGGCGGAGACCATAAATAGCTGTTTGCAGCAGAAGAAGTCAAAGTTGTAAATCCTCCGGTACAGAAAGTTAATGCACCACTGATAGTAGGTTCCGGATTTGGAAACACAAATAATTCTCGTGTTACCGTGCAGCCTGCATTATTTCTGTAAGTTATGATAACGTTTCCGGTTGAAACACCTGTTACAAGACCAGAATTGCTCACTGTTGCAATAGCAGTATTTGAACTCAACCAAGGGAAGAAAGTTGCGGCGGTAGGACTTCCTGATAACTGCAATGTAGATCCGGCACATAAACTGTAACCACCTGATATGGTTGGTGAGGCATATACTGTAACTACCTGCGTTTTCAAACATCCTGAACTATTCGTATATGTTATTGTTGATGTTCCCGCTGAAATTCCACTAACTACACCTGATGAGTTTACAGTTGCAACGGAATTATTTGAACTTAACCAAGGGTTAGTTGTTGCAGGTGTTCCGCTTCCTGTAAGTGAAGTAGTGTTTCCTGTACACAGGTTAAAAACCCCTGTGATCGTCGGGTTTGAGTTTACCGCAAAACTATGTGTTGTACTGCAACCGCCAACAAAATATGTTATTATTACATTTCCTGAACTGGAGCTGCTTGGAGTAACTAAACCACTTGCATTTACAGAAGCAATTGATGGTGCTGTACTTGACCAGGAACCTCCTGAAGGTGCTCCTGTTAATTGAACCGCCGCCCCTCCTACACATGCACTGAACGTTGGCCCCGAAATAACCGGAGTTGTAACTGTAACTGTTATTCCCGTGCTTGTAGGAGAAGTACAGCCATTTACGGTTACCGAACAAAAATAGGTTCCTGACATAGCAGCAGTGGACGGATTTCTGACTGGGTCTTCTATATTAGATGTAAAACCACCAGGCCCTGACCACGAATAGCTTGCTCCTGCAATAGTGTTAGCTGTAAGGTTAAGCGCACTACCCGAACACACTGGAGAATTGGATCCTATTACAGGTGCTGTCGGGGTTTGGTTAACAACAACATTCATACTTGATTGACTACTGAAACATCCGTTAACGTTAACATAACAAGTGTATGTGCCTGACATGGCAGTAGTAGCCGGGTTTCTAACCGGGTCCTCCAGATTGGATGTGTATCCGCCTGGTCCTGACCAGTAATAAATGGCGCCGGCAATTGTGTTGGCGCTTAAGTTCAGAGTGCTGCCGGAACATGCCGGAGAACCATAACTGATTATTGGAGCTGCTGGTGTTGGATTCACCGTTATGGTAAGAGGAGCCGAAGTTGCATAACAACCATTTCCGTTATTGACGGTAACTGTGTAAGTTCCGGCAGAAGTTACATTAATTGATTGTGTAGTCTGATTTCCTGGGGACCAGGTGTTATTAGCGGCACTTGAAGACGTAAGTGTTATTGAACCACCGGAACAAATGGTAGGCTGCCCATCACCATGACTAATCGTTGGAACAGGATTCGGATTCACAGTGATATCCATCGTAACAGAAGTTGCACATTGCCAGCCATTCGGGCTGAACGTATAGGTGGTTGTTCCTGCAGCAGCCGTGTTTATTGTTGCCGGAGACCATGAACCTGATATTCCGTTGTTAGATGTTGCAGGAAGGGAGCCCGGTGTACTTCCAACACAATAAGGTCCCATTTGTGTGAATGTCGGAGTTACAATCGGGTTAATTGTGATGGTAAGTATATATGGAATTACACATGGGGTGCTGGTTGATGTAAAAGTATACTCT
>CAMLIF010000164.1 GCA_946479985.1 uncultured Flavobacteriales bacterium | reverse complement strand
AGAACAACAGCAACCATTCCGGCCGTTTCGGTTCGTAATCTAGATTCCCCTAAATGTACTGAAGTATATCCGTTTTCAAGCGCTTTTTCAACTTCTTCAGCAGAAAAATCGCCCTCAGGGCCAACTAAAACAGGTCCGGTAATAAACGAACCAAGTGCTTCTTTATTTCCGTCCATACAATGTGCAATGGCACCGTTCGAATGGTTATCAATAAAATCAGTGAACGAAACAATAGCATTCATTTTCAACAGGGTTTCATGCTGCGCCTGTTTCATTGCCGATATAGCAACCCGCTCCAAGCGATCCAGCTTCAAATTCACCCTTTCCGAACGCTGTGTTTGTAAAAATGTCAGTTCCGTGGCACCAATTTCCACAATCTTTTCCACCATCCACTCCATTCTATCGAGATTCTTCGTTGGAGCAATGGCTAAATGGATTTGTCGTGCTGCTTTTTTAGGCAAACGCGTTTCTTTCACTTCTACTTTGCAGCGTTTCGGATGTTCTTCCAGAATGGCAACACGAAGTACTTTATCTATTCCGTTCAGAAGAACAAATTCATCGCCGGTTTTCATGCGCAGCACACGAATAATGTGTTTCGATTCCTCTTCAGGCATTTCGAAAACCGGAGTTTCAGGAATATCTTTCAGATAGAAATTGCGCATCAGTTCAGGAGTTGGAACAACATTTCGTGTAACAATTCTCCGGAAGTTGCCGAACTTGATCCGACACCTTTTGATTTCAGGTCGTAATTATGCAGAACCTCCATATTCTTCGCCAGTACTTTCGGCGGATAATTGTGTGCGTTCTTCAACAACTCCTTCGCAGCATAAGGATTCATTCCTAATGACGAAGCCAAATAACTGTCGGTTTTCTGAGCCGCAAAATGAACCCGCATTAAATTCGAAAAGAGTTTATACAAAATCGGGATCACGATCTGAATCTCATGTCCTTTCGGGTTTTTGTCGAAATAATGAGCAATCTGGTAAACTTTCAGCGCATCTCTCGTTGCCAAAGCATTCGATAACTCAAAGACGTTATAATCCTTGCTAATCCCGATATTCTCTTCGATATGGATTTCGGAGATCTTGGTTCCTTTTTCCAGAACAATCGAAAGTTTGTCTAACTCGGAAGCAATTCGGGTCAACTCATTCCCAATAGAATCTCCCAATAACGCTGCGGCTTTCGGAGTAATGTCGTACCCAACTTCGCGCACATAATTCGAAATCCAATCTGTAAGCTGGTAATCGCGGATCTTATCCGAAACGAAAATCACTCCTGCTTTCGGGGCCTTCTTGGTGAATTCTTTTCTGCCATCGAGTTTTTTGTATTTGTGGCAAAGCACTACAATGTTGTTCGGATTGAGCGAATCGAGCAATTTATCGAGCTCATAAATATCCTTCATTTCCTGTGCCTCACGAACTACAATCAATTTGCGTTCGCCCATAAAAGGGAACGATTTCGCTTCCGACATAATGGTCAGCGCATCTACATCTTTCCCGTAAACAATTGTCTGGTTAAAATCGCGCTCTTCCTCCGAAATAGCGTGTTCAATAATAGCGTCAGAAACCTTGTCGATAAACAATGGTTCTTCGCCGTGTAACACGTAAAGCGGGTGAAATTTTCCGGATGCAATCTCTTTCAGGAGGGCTTTGTAGTCCATGTTTCAAAATTACGAATTACAACTTACGAATTACGAATTAAGAGGTTTTTTACCAACAGATTTCTTCATTGTTTAATGATCAGGTTTCAAGGGGATGAATCCCATTGGGGTGCTTGTGCACTGAAACAAATCGTTATCTTCGTGGCAAAAAAATCTCTTCATGAAAAACGTAGCAGTTATCGGAGCAGGAACAATGGGAAATGGAATTGCCCACACCTTTGCTCAATTCGGATATAAAGTTTCTTTGATCGACCTTGCTCAGGCATCTTTGGATAAAGGCATGGCGACAATCACTAAAAATCTTGATCGTCAGGTTGCGAAAGAAGCCATTTCTGAGGCAGATAAAAACGCAACTTTGGCAAATATCACCACTTTCACAACGATTGAAGAAGGTGTAAAAGGTGTTGAACTAGTTGTTGAAGCCGCTACCGAAAATGTAGATCTGAAACTGAATATTTTCAAACAACTGGATGCATTGACTCCTGAATCAGTGATTTTGGCGTCAAATACGTCATCTATTTCAATTACGAAAATTGCTTCTGTCACAAACAGAGCCGACAAAGTAATCGGGATGCACTTCATGAACCCGGTTCCGGTAATGAAACTGGTTGAGATTATCCGTGGATATTCTACAACTGACGAGGTTACCAATACGATCATGGACATTTCGCGCAAGCTGAACAAAGTTCCGGTTGAAGTAAACGATTACCCGGGATTTGTGGCAAACAGAATCTTAATGCCAATGATCAACGAAGCAATTTGTACGTTGTTTGAAGGCGTTGCAGGAGTAGAAGAAATTGACACGGTGATGAAATTGGGAATGGCTCATCCGATGGGTCCGTTGCAATTAGCAGATTTCATTGGTTTGGATGTTTGTCTGGCAATTTTAGAAGTACTTCACGACGGATTTGGAAACCCGAAATACGCTCCATGCCCGTTATTGGTAAACATGGTTATGGCCGGTAAAAAAGGAGTGAAATCAGGAGAAGGTTTCTATTCCTGGGGCCATGGAACAAAAGACTTAATTGTAGCTTCGAATTTTAAGAAGTAATTGGTTATAAGATAAAAATCTGAAGCCGTGGAATATTTCCATGGCTTTTTTGTACCATACATTCCCACAGATGCGCAGATTTTTTTTGCACCTATCGGATGCCAATTGCTACTTTAGCGAGTCCGGTAGGCTCGCATTTATCTGCCCATTTGTGGAAAAACCAGATAAGCTGTCATTTCAAGACAAAAACTATCTTTGCCGAAAACATTACCCTACGTGGCAGCCAAACGAAGAACAAGCAAAGCAAGAAAGAAACCTGCAGCGCGAAAAACGAAGAAAAAATCAAGCAAATCCTGGATCTTCTGGGTCTTGCTTCCCGTTGGAATTATTGGTTTCGTTTTGTTCTGGTACAAATCCGAAAAGCAGGTTCAGACTTCCTCACATTTCCACGAAATTGTTCCGAAAGGCTATAAAAGTATTGGAATCGATGTTTCGCATCATCAGGGGGAAATTGATTGGGAAGCGCTATTTACAACCGCACATTTCGATACGATTATTGATTTTGTTTACTGCAAGGCAACCGAAGGACACGATCATACAGATACCCAATGGGAACGCAACCGTGATCATTTAAACGCGATGGGAGTTTTAAACGGAGCCTATCATTATTTTAAACCGAAAACACCACCGCGACCGCAGGTTGATCATTTTTTATCTGTTTATAAAATACGTTCTATTGATCTGCCGCCGGTTCTGGATGTAGAAGAAGAAGGGTATAACGATGAAGATTTGATTGCGAAAATCCGGATCTGGGCAGAAGAGGTGAAGAAAAGAACCGGTATGCAGCCCATCATTTATACTTCGCTTTCTTTCTATGAAACAAAATTCAGGGGAAAAATGGATGATTACCAGTTTTGGTTAGCTGCTTACAGCAGAGAGCCCGTTTTTATGAGCGATAAGAATGTGATCCACTGGCAATTCTCCGAAAAAGGAAAACTGCCAGGTATCACGGAAAAGGTAGATCTGAATGTCTCCAGTTTAACTTTTTAGTCGGCGCGTTTCAATGTAATTCTCCACATCAACCAATTGTTTGCGTTGTTGGGATCATAATTGTTTGCCGGGTAAAAGAATGTGCTGTCAACACCGTACGACGACCAAATTTGTTTGTTCTTTTTTGCTTTATCCACAGACCAGATCAAGTCGCAGCCAACTGTTGAATCACACAATGCATTTTTAAATATCATACGCTTGTTCTTATCATCAGTATACAGTTTGTTTGCAACTTTTAATGTGTCACCGTTTCCATCAATGTAAGTGAAAACGTAGTTCTTTACTGTTGTTGAATCCTCGTGAATGTCTGAAATCACCAAATCTCCGCAATTAGAGATGTTTTCGTATAATTCCTCTGATCCGGAGGTAGTAAGAACCGCTCTTTCAGACAATTCAATTGTCCAGTTGCCGGTAAGTCCTTTCATTTTTCTCTTTTGCTTGTTACAGGAAAGAAAGATCAATGATGCGGCGATAATAAATAATCCAATATTTTTCATAACTATTTCTCCTTACCAATTAAATAAATGATTCCGAATCCGTAAGAAATACCTTTAAAATCGGTGCTTTTCAACTGATCGTTGTTGTTTCGGTATGACTCGTGGTCATTCGAATAAGTCGAATAGTTACTCGGAAAATCTGTAGGCTGTGCATTGTTGTTTCGCTCATCCACAAAGTTTCTTTCTTTTTCGTCAGGCCCTAATGTAAACATGGGAACAAATGCCCGCGCAAACATCAGGTATTTCTTATACTTATAAGTTGCCTGAACACCGATTTCCATGGTCTTGATTGTTGACTTGTACAACCCGTTCAGTTTGTACTCCGACCCAAAACTCTCTTGCCCGTTCGGATAAACAGTTGAGTACTCAATGTACATTTTACTCAGGTTGGTAGTTAACATTCCTTCCAGCCAGTACTTGTTCTCCTTGAACGTTCTGCCGAAAGTAGTTGTCACAAAATTGGTCGAATAGCGAACAGTCATGTGCTGCTCAACTCCATTTGCATAGTGAGCTTCGTTTTTGTCCTTCCCCATTCCGAAGGCGTAATCAGTACTAAGTGTCCATTTGTTCGTACTGTTTCCGAAAATAAAACGAAAACCGCTTGTAGTAAATGTCTGACCGAATTCTCCACCTTTGTACTGGTGGAATTTTTCAGTCATACCAGAACCGCCCATTTCGTTGAAACCAACAACGAATTTGTTCAGTCCTGCAGGATCGATGCGCTTAAAACCGAAATAACTGCCGGTATAAGTCTTCTTCATTTGGATGAATTGTGCATTGGCTTTGGTTGCCGTAGCAAATGCCAAAACGCTCATAAGTAGTATTCTCATGCCGCCAAATATAGAAGTGTATTTGATATGTTAATTAAATTTGCCGCACCTTTTGTATGCATGCATATTGGTGTCATGGTAAGTATATAATCATTACTTTTTTTTTACTGCAGCATATTTTTTTAACATCGCAGGTGCCTGCTGAACTTTTTCCAACGTTCGTTGTAAGAGAGCAAAACAGTCTTTATGAAAAACGCACTTCTTTTACCGTTCATGTTTCTTTCCGCGTGGACATTTGCTCAGCGCGAAACAACTATTCCTACATTAGAAACTCCCGTCGTTACACCTTATGTAAGCTTTGAAGATTACGTAACCCTGGTCAACAAAGTGAAACCACACCGTGAAACACATTTGGTGAGCATAGACGTTTTTCAGCAGATGCTCCTTGATTCCAACACGCTTATTCTCGATACAAGATCGGATGCAATGTTCGAAGCAAAACACATAAAAGGTGCAATACACCTGAACTTTTCAGATTTCACACAGGCTAGCCTCGAACGCATTATCCCAAGTCGTGCAACAAGAATACTGATCTACTGCAACAACAACTTTAATGATGATCAAATCAATTTCCCGACGAAATCCTACAGTCCGCCACCAACGAAAAATCAGAAAGAAATTACACTTGCGTTAAACATTCCAACATACATCAATTTGTTCGGTTACGGCTACGAGAATGTTTATGAACTGGAAAGCCTGGTCCCGACCATGTTTTTTTCGGAATTATTTGAAGGAACAGCGGTAGAAGAATGACAAATGGATAGTGACGAGTGACGAATATTGGGTTAGTGCTTCATAATTTGTAACTCGTAACTATCTTTACTGTATGATAAAGCAATCCGCTCTCGAGTTTCTAAAAGACCTTAGTGAAAACAATAACCGCGACTGGTTCCAGACGAACAAACCTGTTTATGAAAATGCGCATCAAAATGCCATTGCTTTTGCAGATGAGTTGTTGAAAAACATGAATACGCACGACAATATTGAAACCGCTTCGGGGAAAGCAAGCTTGTTCCGCATTTATGCCGATACACGCTTTTCAAAAGACAAAGCCCCTTACAAAACACATTT
>CAMLIF010000163.1 GCA_946479985.1 uncultured Flavobacteriales bacterium | reverse complement strand
AACGGATGATTTTGCAGTGATCATTGACAATCTGGAAAAGGTGGTGTTTTCGCATACGCTTGAAAATGTAACCTGGAATAACAGCAGGATCGCCACGAAAGACCTGAATGCAGAAATTTCGGCATTGAAACAGCAGGAAGGGAAACCGATTCTAATTGGGAGCCCGAGTTTGATTATTTCAGCGATGAACCTGGGATTAATCGATGAATTCCAGTTGTGTGTTCACCCCGTAATTGCCGGGAAAGGTTTGCCGTTGTTTAAAGACACACAGTATTCGACTGGTTTGAGATTGATCGGAACGAAGACTTTTGGCTGCGGGGCGGTCGTGCTTTATTATGAGCCGCGGAGTTCTTAGTGGGATGATCCTCAATTATTTTCCGGCAGAAGATCGTGGAGGAACACCCGTCATAACAGAAACGCAGATGTTTCTTTACCCGTTATTGAAGCACAATAGAGTAACATCGCTAGCGATGACTTATAAACACTTCTGTGTACCGAATAACCATTTTGCTTAAGCGTCTCCGCCGCGGCGGACGGTTCCTCTGCGGGAAATTAAATAAACACGGCAGAAGAGAAAGATTGAAGATTTTTTTTTGCAATTTGGTAATCGTTTAATACTCACTACAAGCTTATGCTCTACCCCATTCTCACATATTCCCGCAATCTCGGCGACTTTCCTTATGATCTCGCTGAACTTCATGAACAAGGTTTAAAAGCTATCCGATTGATCTACAAAGGAAAAACGGAAGAAGAGTTCAATGAACGGATTCTAGAAATTCAACAGAAGATTACAGAAAACGGATTGGACATTGACATACTTGTTGATCTGCCCGGAAAGAAACCCATTGTTAGTGGTTTGGGCAAAGGATTGGATGTAGAATCGGGAGAGATCTACCATTTAGTGAACTCAGGCCGTGCTTCGGCACACCACATTCCAACGCTCAGCTTTTTCGACCACGAGAATTTTCCGGATTTGTGCCCGGGAGATGTGATCAGTATTGCCGACGACGAATTGAACCTGCTCATCCAGGAAGTTCTGGAAACTGCGGTTTCGTGCGTAGCTCTGAACTCGTATCACCTGACCTCTTTCCGGTCAATGGGATTGAAAAATAAAGCATTCGACATAACGGCTAATTCGGAAGTTGACCTTCAGTTCGTGAAAAACATAAAAGACGTTCAAAGCAATGTCAAACTGGTGGTTTCATTTGTTCGGAAAGCAGCAGAAATTCTCACAGTAAAAGCTTTACAGCCCGAAATAGAAGTTATTCCGAAGATAGAAACAATCATTCATAAAAACGACTTACAGGAAATCCTGGATTGTTCGGATACTATTATGCTCGGCCGCGGAGATTTATCGCTGGTCTGCAAACCCAACGAATTGTTTCGCTTCCAACAGCTTCTGATCGATCTTTGTAGCACTCAGAACAAGAAGCTAATTATAGGAACCGGTTTGCTTACAAGCCTGAGCGACAAACAATCGCCCGCTATTTCTGAAATTACGGATTACGGCTATCTCCGCCATCAGGGAATAGAAGCGTTTCTGATTTCCGGTTCAAACGCGTTGAAATATCCTTTTGAAACACTGAAATTTATGCGGGAATTTGATTCCTGAGTTTCAATTCGTAAATTGTACTCAATTATCACCGCATGAATAGAATCGATCCCACCATACGAGCCATTTTCCTGGTTTTATTAATCGCCGTATCAGTAAGCCAAAAAGCTTATGCACAAACAGTTCCGATACAGAATTATTCTGTTGATGCCAACGGCCAGGTTCGTTTGGAAATCAATTCAACAACCAATAAATACTATATCCTCCAGGCAAAGCACCATCCTGATTCAGCCTTTACACTTACATCTTCCATCACATTAGGTGCTGCCGGAACCACTGTACTGACAGAGTCCTTGAAAGCTTATCCGCCAGAACATTACCAGGTGTTGGAATATGACACCGGTATTCCTTCAGATTATGACAATGACGGATTAAACGACATGGCTGAACTGAACGCAATGCCGCTGCAGGCTCCCATAAATGCTGCAGTATCTGTTCCGGCAGAACATGGATTACTTTGCTTAAATAATCTTGCTGCGTTTCATGCGGTTTCAACAAATGAGAACAACACTCCGTGGATTGAATACCTCGACGGAATGGAATTTACCAAGTTCATCATTCTCGATTTTGATACCGACCAACCAAAAATCTACTTCATTAACAGCAATGTATATGATCTGCATGCTCATTTCGCTACATATCTCGGAGTGAATCATTTGGCACCATCCGTAAAAAAAGGACAGCTGATCTATCATCCGAACGTACTTGCTGATAACGGAACATTGGGGACATATACATTCAATTTCAGCAACAATGAAGCAATGGATTTTTCAATTGTACAGCGCACCCAGGAATTACTTGCTGCCAACATGCTCTTTCTGACAAATAATTTATCCTACTTCATTACCGAGAACAACGAAACAGATTATGCAGACAATAGTGATCTATATGAGAATTCACGTGTGCCCGTTGTGTTCGAAAGCAATGTTTATGCAGGAATAGATTATTGGGGATTACACCAGGCCGAAGGTTTCGGTTTGCTGCGCCTGATGTCGCCAGGAGAAGTTCCCGGAGCAAAAGACATTGTTTTGTACGAAGCACTTCCGAATTCCCTTCCACGCGTTGGAGGAATTATTTCTTCTGTGGTACAGACACCGCTTTCTCATGTTAACCTGAGAGCCATTCACGACAACGTCCCGAATGCATATATCCGTGATCCGCTGGATATTGATACGATTGCAAATCTGTTGAATCACTACATCTATTTTAAAACAAATCAAAGCGATTACGAAATCCGCGAAGCTACACTTGAAGAAGTGAACGCCTGGTTTGAAAATATCCGTCCAACTGAAGAACAGATTCCTCCACTCGATCTTTCTTATGATTCCATACTTCCCTTATCTGAAATTAATTTCGACCGGTATACCGCTTTCGGAGCAAAAGTGGCAAATGTAGCTGTCATGCGCACTTTCGGTTTTCCCGAGGGAACAATTCCTGATGGTTTCGGAATCCCGTTCTATTTCTACCAGGAGTTCATGGAATACAATCACTTTTTTGATGAAATTGAGCTGATGGTCCAGGATCCGCTTTTCATTGCCGACAGGGACGTTCGCGATTTACGCCTGGGAGAACTCCGGGAAGCTATCGAAGATGCGGCAATGCCTCAATGGATGTTGGACCAACTTGCAGACATGCAGAATTCGTTTCCTGGTGGAACTTCGATAAGATGTCGTTCCAGTACGAACAATGAAGACTTGCCGGGTTTTAGCGGTGCGGGATTATATGATTCAAAAACGCATCATCCGGACGAAGGGCACATTACAAAAACCATTAAGCAGGTGTATGCGAGCCTCTGGAATTTACGGGCTTTTGAAGAGCGTGATTTTTACCGTGTGAATCATTTCTACGCTTCAATGGGAGTTTTGTGCCACCCGAATTTCGATGATGAAAAAGTAAATGGCGTTGGAGTAAGCGCAGATCCGATTTACAATACCGACAGCACATTCTACCTGAACTCACAGCTGGGCGAAGAGTTAATCACCAATCCGGAAAGCACTTACCCGGAAGAATTGCTGGTGAAACGCTATCCGAATGGAGAGGACGATTATTCAGTCATCCAGTATTCCAGCCTGATCGATGAAGATACTTTACTAATGAATGGAGAGCAGCTGGATTTATTACGTCAGTATTTATCGGTAATTCACGATCAATTCGCGATTTTATATCACGCAGAGAACAATTCGACTTTTGCCATGGATATTGAGTTCAAAATCGACAGTACGAACCGGTTAGTTATCAAGCAGGCACGCCCATGGGTTTCGTATGAGCCAACTGTTGTTGTTCCGGTGGTTTACGACAATTGTGATTTTGTTCTTTTCCCCAATCCCGCGGGCAGTCAAATAAACGTAGGCTGTGAACATTGCGGCATTGTCACTATTCGCATTACGGATATGAACGGCAAAGTAGTTATGGAGAAAGCTGTAAGCCAAACAACAGATTCATCTATTCCGGTTTCAATTGAGCATTTATCGAACGGAATCTATTTCATCAGTGGTTTTATTGATGGCTCTGTCTGTAAATCTATGAAGTTTATGAAACATTAAATTATCCATGATCAAAAACCTCTTCATCCTGTTTCTTTCCATTCCGGTTCTTGCTTTTTCTCAAAAGAAAGAACCTTCTAAAAACGAATGGAATACTACATTCACGAATTCAGGCGATACGGATCCCGATTCTATTCAGCTGGTTATTATTAGTCCGGTTACAGATTTCCAGATTCAGTATAAAAACGGCGACACTTTGCTTTGGCAGATGGTTTCCAACAATTCCGGTACCATAGATCTTGCGCGCAGAGAAGTTGATTCATTGATTATTTCTTCCAACAAATATCCAACAACGCGCTTTGCGTTTGATAATTATCCGCTAAAAGTCCTTGAAATAAGTTACCAGGCAAAAAGCGGGCTAGACAAATTTAATTCAGATGAAAGCAGTACGCTGACGGAGGATTTCAGGAATGATCCTACCGGGTGTGCGGGTTTGAGAGAGAAGCACGTCGCTTTTGCGGAAAGAGACATTCTGTTTGATAATCAATCTATTGTTGGGCTCACGAAAGATGAACTGACTACGCTGCTTGGAGAACCCAATGAAATTGATGGAAAAGCAAAACGAATGAAGCGCTATAAAACCAGCGGATATCAATGCTTTAGGTATTTCATCTCAATTTGCGGTGAACAGCAAACCGGTTATTCAATTGGCATAAACATTAAAGACAACCGGGTTGAAAGTACCATTATGCGCATGCATTGCGGTTAAAAATCGAACTGTATGCAAGCAGGAAGTTCTCCCGCAGACGAGCACAGATGTTGAAGAGCTTCAAAGTTATAGTACACAGAAGTGAAATCTGTCAAAGACAGATTTATGAAACACATTTAGGTTCTGCGTTCTTCTGCGTTCCTCTGCGGGAAAGTTATTAAAGATGTTAGCGGGAAATTCACAAAAAAAGGTCCCGGAACGAATCCCGAAACCTTCTCTGCGCAAAAAAGACTGACTACTTATCGGTCTTTTTACTTTCTTTTTTCGCTTTCATGTCCTCTTTATGGGCAAGAAACTCTTCTTTACTTATTAGTCCGTCGGAGTTGGTATCCAATTTAGCGAAATGCTTGTCGGCATCAATTTCCTTTTCTTTTTTGGCCTCGCGTTTTTCAGCTGCCACGTTGAATTCTGTTTTGTCGATGGAACCGTCTTTATTGGTATCCAAATGGTCGAACATTTTTGCCGGATCTTTTGGCTTTTCAGGCTCCTGGGCAACTACCTGTCCGCTGAGCACTAACCCGAAAGTCAATGCTGTAAATTTCAATGCTTTCATCTTTTTTCAATTATTGATTACTGTTAAGATAAATGCGAAGAAGAAAGGTTTAATTGAAGAAACTTAGATTATTCTCCCGCGGAGGATCACGGACGAACACAGATGTTTAAAAGCTTAAAATAGTACACAGAAGTAAAATCCGTCAACGACAGATTTATGAACACAATTAATTCCTGCATTTTTCTGCGCTCGTCAGCGGGATAGTTATTTAGATGTCAGCGGGAAATAACCGTTAAAGATCTACTTCAATCCAGATCAGGTCACCAGCTGTTTTACAGAACAATTCCAATTCTTCGTTTTGTTCGCCTTCGAATTGAATAAGATTTCCGGCCGGAATAATTTCTTCGTTTACAATGAATGAGCCGCTAACGACGTACACAAAGCAATAATCTGCTTTCCGTTTTATAAAAGCCTGCTCTTCCTCGTCTAATCCGATATGGACCAGTTTACCGTTTGCACTGCCTTTCAGCATCAGGTTGAAATCGGTTACCTTACCATGAGCCTTGGTTTCCCATTCTCCGGAAAAAGTATCCTGCTCAAAAACAGAAAGCGTTTTAGTATACCGATCAACATGAATAAGTTCCAATTCACCTTTCAGTATCATCAAATGCCTTGTAATTCCGGCAAAATGTGTGAAAATGGAAACTTCAGATTCAACTGTAGCTGTACTGATCCGGAAAATAAAATCACGCTCGGCAAAACTTCCGTTCGAAGGATGAATAAAGAGTTCCGTACTGGTTCCGCTTGTCCACTGAACCGTTTTGCTTTTGTCTAAAGGAAATACCTGGATGTTCATATTTTTAAAATAAAGAGAAAAAGCG
>CAMLIF010000162.1 GCA_946479985.1 uncultured Flavobacteriales bacterium | reverse complement strand
CCTTTGGACCAGGAAGCAATCTTAACTTCTGTCCGCAAAACAAAATGTGTTGTTACTGCTGAAGAACACATGCTAAATGGTGGTTTAGGTGATGCTGTTGCTAATGTTTTGGCAAGAAACCTCCCTTCTCCGCAGGAATATGTAGGAGTAGATGATAAATTCGGAGAGTCCGGAACACCTGACGAATTGATGGTGAAATACGGTTTAACTTCTCCGAACATTGTTGCGGCAGTAGAAAAAGTATTACAAAGAAAATAGTAAATGAAACAAGGCGTTCCTGTTGAAGAGACGATTGTAGCGTATCTTCAACAGGATAATGCTCAAGCCGAACGCGCTATATCATGGATCATTGATCTGTACGGAAAACGGCTTTATGCTTCCATCAAACGCTGGACTTCTTCACACGAACTGTGTAACGACATTCTTCAGGATGTTTTCGTTCTGGTTTGGCGTCATCGATTAACTTTTAAAGGAAACAGCAGTTTGTACGCGTGGATTTACCGAATTGCTTACAATGAAACCCTGCAAACTCTCCGCAGAGAAAAAAAACACTTCGCGCTAACCATTGACGAAGCATTTGTTGCGTTTCCTCAATCTTCCAACACTTCACCGGAACTAACTCCCGAACAAATTTCAGCTTATTTACTGGAAGCCGTAGCACAATTGCCCGAAAAACAACGGCTCGTTTTCGAAATGAAATATTTCGAAGATCTGAAATACGAAGATATTGCTGCTGTAACCGGTGGTTCAGTCGGCGGATTGAAAGCCAATTACTTCCATGCGGTTCAGAAAATTGAAACTTTTGTCCTGAGCAAATTAAACCATTAATTCACCTAATCATCTTAGTGTCATGAATAACGAACAAAATAATATTCTTTCTAAACTTGAAAAAGTACCTACTCAAGTTCCGAACGATCTGTTCTTTGAAACGTTGAAAAAACAAGTTGTGGACAAACTTGAAAACGAACCCAAAACTGTTCCTTTTTACCGTAAAACATGGCTTCAGGCTGCTGCCTCTATCATACTGCTGATTGGAATTGGTTCGGTTTACCTGTTCAATTCAAAAGAGCCTGTTCCGGGCACAAGGCAGAAAGTTGATTTTTCTTCTTTAAGTAAAGATGATATTATCAGATATATAGAAAACAACCAGGAAGATTTTGACGAGCGTGATTTGGCATCAGCCCTAATTGATCTGCCGACTCTGGGAAACACTGTTCAGGTTCAATCAAAGCAAAAAAACAGCATTCGTGAAACAGAACTCGAAAAAATGTGGAACAATCTTGAGGATGAAGACATATTAGAATACCTGCAGGAAGAAAGTGATGATTTAGACGAAGAATTAATCTTCGGAAGTTAAAAACCCCATGAATATGAAAAAATATCTTTTAAATGCTGTACTGATCGGGATGATCGGTACTTCAGCAGCTTACTCGCAAACAGAACCCAAACCAACCAATATTCCGGCTGATGACAGCGAACGTGATGACAAAGTTGATAAACTCAAAATTGCATTCATTACAACAGAATTGAGCCTTACAACAACAGAGGCGGAAAAATTCTGGCCGATTTACAACGAATGTGAAACGAAAATCAAAGAACTTCGAAAAGCGAACCGGGAAATTCAGAAAAGCCTGGAACAATCTTACGACACTTTGACCAATGCCGATGCTAAAAAGAAAATGGCAACACTTTTTGAAAATGACATCAAGGAAATAACGGTTAGAAAAGAATATGCCGCAAAATTTTCGACACTTCTTGGCGATAAAAGAGCGTTAAAACTCTTAAGTTTGGAGCACGAATTCAAACGGGAGTTACTGGAGGCTTTAAAAGATCAAAAACACGATCACGGCCACCATCCTCCACATGACAAGTCAAATGGACACTAATAAAGACACTTTTTTAAATAAACTCGGACAAACAAATCCCTTCCCGTATCTGATTGATGTAGATTATGCGGAGGGGATTTTCATTTATGATAAAAGCGGAAAACGCTACACCGATCTGATAGCAGGGGTTTCAGTAAACAACATTGGGCATCGTCACCCGCAAGTACTGAAACGAATCAATGAGCAGCTGGAAAAGTACATGCATGTAATGGTTTACGGCGAATTTATCCAGGATTCAACCCTGGAATTTGCAAAAACATTACTTTCTTTCCTGCCCGAAAGCCTGAATTGTGTTTACCCCGTAAACTCAGGGACTGAAGCCAATGAAGCTGCATTAAAACTAGCCAAAAGATATACCGGGAGAACAAAACTGGTCGCATACAAAGGTTCGTACCACGGAAATACACACGGCTCCATGAGTGTTTCGGCAAATGAATCAAAGAAGGCTGCGTTTCGTCCGCTATTGCCCGATGTTCACTTCATTGAATTAAACAACTTCGATCATTTATAGCAAATAGATTCGAGAACTGCAGGTGTCATTTTAGAAACTATCCAGGGCGATGCAGGCGTTCGCCAGGCTTCAACGGAATATTTAACTGCGCTTCGGAAACGCTGCAACGAAGTTGGCTGTATGCTGATTTTTGATGAAATCCAATGCGGAATGGGACGTTCAGGAAAAATGTTTGCTTTCGAGCACAGCGGTATAGTTCCTGATATTCTAACGCTTGGAAAAGCTCTGGGCGGCGGACTTCCGATTGGTGCATTTATCAGCAGCGTGGAAAAGATGAAAGTTCTCAGTCACAATCCGATGCTCGGCCACATTACGACATTTGGCGGCAACCCGGTTGTAAACGCTGCGGCCTGGGGAACCATGGAGGTTTTTCGTGACGAAATAGATTTTTCTGAAGTGGAAAGAAAAGGCCAGCTTTTAGAAAATTACCTTCGTGAAATTGACGAGATCCTTGAAATTCGTCGTGTTGGGATGATGTTTGCCTGTGACATGAAGAACGAAGAGCGGGTTGCTCAAGTGGTAGATAAGCTTTTGGAGTATGGTCTGATCAGTTTCTGGTTTCTCTCTCATCCATACAGTTTCAGACTTTCTCCTCCCCTTACTATTTCAGAAAAAGAAATTCATGAAGCTGGTATCTTAATCAAAAGGGCTGTTCAGGAAACCAAAGATTAGAACAAGATTAGAATTCTGTTAAAAGCTGAGAAAGCTGAGCTCCTCTCCTTCCTGCTTGGGTATTTTCATTAATTTAGTAAGACTTTGAACATTTGTTCATCTGATCTGAAGAATTCATGAAGCCGTTTTTATATAAACTGATTGCTACTACTATTTTACGGAACAAGACACCATTGAAGGATGTCAAAAATTTCAGCAGTTATCAAATCGCAAAGGCTTATCGCGAACTGAAAATTGTTGCGAAACGACATGTCAAGGATTTTTTCCTGATTTCAATTGGAATCTTCTCTGCGGCCTTCGGTTTCAAGGGTTTTTTATTGACCAATCATTTCATTGACGGCGGCGCAACGGGAATTTCCCTTTTAATTCAGGCACTTACGGATATTCCGCTGCAGTGGCTGATCATTTGTGTTAATCTTCCTTTTGTGTTCCTGGGTTACTTTACCATGGGAAGAGCATTCGCCATTAAAACGGCTCTAGCAATTACAGGTTTATCTATTGTTCTGGCAACCTCGCAATTCCCGAATGTGACCAACGACAACTTACTGGTGGCAATTTTCGGAGGATTCTTCCTTGGTGCAGGAATTGGTTTTGCGGTAAGAGGCGGAGCTGTAATTGACGGAACCGAAGTTCTCGCAATTTACCTAAGCAAAAAGACTGGCGCAACACTCGGCGATTTAATCATCATCATGAACGTCGTGATTTTTGCTTCTGCTGCATACTTTTTAGGAATTGAAGTGGCAATGTATTCCATGATCACTTACCTGGCCGCATCCAAAACACTCGATTTTATTGTTGAAGGTATTGAGGAATATATTGGCGTTACTATTGTTTCTTCCCATTCAGACCAAATTAAAGACATGATCATCAATAAAATGGGTCGTGGTGTTACAGTTTATACTGGTAAAAAAGGTCATGGAAAACGCGGAGCAACGCAGGATGTTGATATCATTTACACGGTAATTACCCGCCTCGAATTGAATAAGCTGAATACGGAAATCGAGAAAATAGAACCCACAGCATTTGTTGTGATGAACAGCGTTAAAGACACAAAAGGCGGAATGATCAAAAAACGTCCGTTGAAGCACTGATTTGGTTTATATCTAATTCCTGGTAGAGAGAAAATAAATTCTTTCAGCCACCGTTTGATTCTACTATGCGAACATTTTTAATTGTCACAATATTATTCATTGCTCAAACAGGGCTTTCCCAGGAGTGGACTTCTATCAGCTCATTACCAACTGCAGGCCGAGACGACGGCCTGGCTTTTTCGATTAACGGATTTGGTTATGTAACAACCGGAAAACTGAATGGTTTTGCTGAGAGCAATAAACTTTTTCAGTACAGCCCTTCCGGCGATGTTTGGATCGAAAAAGCTACGTTTCCGGGAATCGCAAGACAATATTCATCCGTGTTTGTACTTGATAACAAGGCTTTTATAATCGGTGGATACTCCGAAAACGGTCAGGCATTAAACGATGTTTGGTGTTACAATCCGTTTACTGACTCATGGGCCCAGAAAAACAACTTTCCTTCTTATCCCCGCTGGCATTCGACTGCGTTGTCAATTCAGAACAAAGCTTTTTTCGGAATGGGAACCTCGGCCGATTCTACCTTATCTGACTTTTGGAAATACGATTCTGAAACCGATACATGGGACAGAACGGCAGATTATCCGGGCGGTGCAATGCGCAGTGTTTTAGGAATTCCGATTCAAAACAAAGGAATCTTCGGCGAAGGATTTTCCGTTAATCCAATTACCTATTCAACCGATTGGTTTCAATTCGACGCAAAATCGGAAGAGTGGTCTACCTTCCAAAGTTTTCCCGGAACAACCCGATCATACGGAACTGCGGTCAGCAATGGCTTATCTGCATTAGTATGCGGTGGAATGGACGAGGACGGAACCATCTCAAACGATTGTTATTCAATTGATTATTCTGGGAATTGGAAAGCACTTCCGCCTCTGCCGAATTCCGGATTAAAAGGAATGAAAGGATTTTACATCGATGGCAGTTTTTACCTGGGTACCGGAATTGATCAGAACTCAGTAAGAACCTCGAACTTTTATAAAATGGGATTCGCTGAATTTGATCCTAATGAAATTACACTCTTTCCGAATCCGAGTAAAGATGCTTTTACTGTTGTCACGCAGCCTGGTGCTACGGTTTTTGTTTATACAACCAATGGCAGATTGCTGAAACAATTGAAAGTTGGCGATGGAGGATTTGTGATTATTGAAGGATTGGCAATCGGAGTTTATGTGCTGAGTATTGAGGGAAATGATTTGTTTGAGATTCGGAAGATTGTCAGGGTGTAAAAAAGGAAGCACTACAACGGACTCATTGCAAAAGGTTTAGATTAACTTAACCGTGAAGAAGGTCCGAGATTAGTCTACTTTTAGCGGACTTTAATGTTTACTTTATATTAACTTGAACATTCTAAATAAAATCTATGAGGCTAATAGTTTTCCTTGTACTAATAATCAGCTATAATTCTCTCGCACAAGAAAAAAGTTTCACTTATTCCGATTCTGTATTTCAAGTTGGGCAGGAAATGGATCTGGATATCCGATTCCATTCAGGAAGACTGTTAGTTGATACTCTTTCACTTGGCAGAATGGATAGCCTGGCAAACTTTATAACTTCTCATCCAAACATTACTTTTGAAGTAGCTTTAAATATTGATTACAGAGGTGACTCAACTTACAACTTAAAAGTATGCGAAAGTCGTGCGTTATCTTTGAAAAACTGGTTAGTTGCTTCCGGTGTCAATGAGAATCAAATAGTGACTAAATCGAATGGAGAAAATATCCCTGCAACCTTACGCTCAGACAATACATTTATTTACGATCGTCTGCCTGAAGAATTTCGAACGACTGAAAGTTATTCATTAACCGAAACCTTTATTAATTAGTTTAAGAGTGACCGAAAACTATATGAGGATTTACATAAGCTGAATCGAAGAACCGTTTTACGGATTATTTCTATCGACTAAAAATTTGTTTGAGATTCGGAAGATTGTCAGAATCTGAATTGATTCGGTCGACCATCAACATTCGTCGAATTCCCGATTTCTCATCTTCGCGAATTAGAAACATCAGTAATTATAGATTATGATAATTCGATAATTCGATAATTCGATAATTCGATAATTCGATATATTACGAAAACTCTCC
>CAMLIF010000161.1 GCA_946479985.1 uncultured Flavobacteriales bacterium | reverse complement strand
CGGCATAGCTAATATCTTATTGAATTTCCATGCATTGGGATCACAAAACAAATTACCTTCATGACACTTTGGGCATTTTAATTTGACAATGCTATATATTTTAGTTCCCCTCTTAACTTTGCTCATCTCTCAGTTTGTTTCTTCATATACCCGAATTCTGATCTTTCTAATACATCAGATTCCCTGGCGCAACCACATTCTTACTCCACCTGGCACGGGACCTAATTCAGTTCATGACTTAATCTTTAAAGAATGAACAGTGCCGCTATTACCATAATCAAAATGATAGCAAGATACTGCCAAACATCAATAAAATAGTTACTATACTTTTTATATATATCGATCAGCTTCTTCATACAATTTCATTACATGAATCGAGACAAGCCATTTCTTCCACTTGATATAATCCTTTCGCTCCCTGGTTGATACTGGCATGGTGAACCAAAACAGAATTATTGGTACCATTTTGATCGAGTTTAAAAACATCAAGTTCATCTTCCAATAGTTCATTCATTGTACCGATAAGCACTTTGGTTTCCTCTTCCTGGTGTGCATTATCATTGATTCGATTATAAAAGATGAAGCCTTCGGGATTAAGTCGTTGTTTTACTTGTTTGATAAAATTGCTGCTCAAAAAAGCCTTTGGCACACGTCTTTCAATAAATAAATCAATAACAATTAAATCGTACATATTTGTATCATGAGAGACAAAATGAAAAGCATCATCGCACACTACTTGAGTATTTTGATAACTTTTTAAATCAAAATATTGGTTTGCCAATTCTAAAACAACCGGATCCATCTCGACACCTGTTATTTTACAATTTAAACGGAGTTCTTTTTGAAGTATGTGTGCTACACTTCCAGCGCCAAAGCCAAGGATTAACACATTTTTGATATCACGCTGTTGTATCTTATGATGTGCGAAGGCACTAACGAAAAGCATGTGAAGAGAACCGAATGAATAATTCACTTTTTTACCATCCAGCAGATATTTGCCATTTCTTAAATTCACTTCTAAGAGAGGTAAATAATTACCTTTTCTTTTTTCAATCGTAACCGGATAAAAATAACTGGAAATTTGGGTTATAAAATTCATATTGGTATTGTACAAAATCTCTGTATTAAGATTTAATTTCTAAAATCATTTTTCATTAGAAAGCCGGGTTCAGGACACTCGCCTATTTTTTCTAATCCAACAAGGTCTATAAACCGTATCATCAAAGATGTTTTCCTCGTTTACATGAATCAGCGATGTTAATAGAACTCATATTCAAAATGGATAATAGGAATCTGAATTAACAATTTCAGGAGCCCTGTTAACAGCAGGATTTACGGACAGAACCACCATTGATGGGCAAGAATAAATCCGAAACTGTTTTTACCGGGCAAAATCAGTAATTCCTGCAATAGCGATTTCATCCATAAATTCAATCTGTTCATGATTTTCGGTGTAAGAAAGTTTATCCGGAAATTTCATTATTTTAATCTATTGTTTAATACGATTTAAAATTGGTCCGCCTTCAAGAATACTATCCGAAGCTTCACTGCTATATATACTGAAATTGGAAATGAATTGATCCGCCAGATCTAATGCTTGTGTATCATAAGCCAGCTTGTCACTCCAGGTATTTTTCGGTATTAAAACAGTTTGAGGCACATTTGGACATTCCGTTGGCATTTTTAACCCGAAAATAGGGTGATTAACATATACAACTTTATCGAGATCACCATTTAAAGCTGCCGAAATCATTGAACGCGTATAATTCAAATTAATACGTTCACCAACCCCATAAGACCCGCCAGTCCATCCTGTGTTGACTAACCATACCTTTGCTTTTGTTTCGTCCAGCTTTTTTCCGAGCATTTCAGCATATTTTATTGGGTGTAACGGGAGAAAGGGTTTCCCAAAACAAGCTGAAAAGGTGCTTTGGGGCTCTGTGATACCAGTTTCTGTTCCAGCCACTTTAGCAGTATAACCGGAAATAAAATGATACATGGCCTGTTCGCGGGTAAGCTGAGATATAGGTGGTAACACCCCGAATGCATCACACGTTAGAAAGAATATGTTTTTTGGTTTTGTTCCTATAGATGGCTCTACAGCATTCTTAATGTAGTCAATAGGGTATGCAGCACGAGTATTTTCAGTTTTTTCAATGTTTGAATAATCAACATCTAATGTGTTAGGAATAAAATTCACATTCTCAAGCAATGTTCCATATTTAATTGCGTTAAAAATTTGCGGTTCTTTTTCCTGAGTTAAATTCACACACTTGGCGTAGCATCCACCTTCAATATTAAAAACAGTGTCCGCATCCCAGCCATGTTCATCGTCACCAATTAATTTGCGTGAAGGATCTGCCGAAAGAGTTGTCTTACCAGTACCCGATAAACCAAAAAAGATAGCTGTATCTCCTTTTTCACCGATATTAGCCGAACAATGCATTGAAAGCACCCCTTTATTTTGAGGCAGTATATAATTCAGAACCGAGAAAATTCCCTTTTTAATTTCCCCTGTGTAAGCACTTCCACCGATTAAGATTACTTTACGTGTGAAGTCAATAATTGTGAAGTTATGCTGACGAGTTTTGTCGATTGCAGGATTCGCACGAAAGCTTGGTGCAGAAATAATCAACCATTCATAATTAAAATCCTTTAACTCATCTGAGGTTGGACGCAAGAACAGGTTGTTTGCGAATAGATTTTGCCATGGGGACTCTGTTAAGACACGAATTGATAACTTATGCTCTGGCGACGCACATGCATAAGCATCCCGAACAAAAACCTCCTTGTATTTTAGATGTTCAATTACTCTATTGTAAACTATTTCAAAATCAGCACTCTCAAAAGGTTGATTTATATCTCCCCACCAAACAGTATCGGATGTAATTGCATCTTTAACGATATATTTATCTTTAGGAGAGCGACCGGTAAATTCACCTGTATCACATGCCAATGCTCCTGAACTTGTGAGAACACCCTGTTTTCGTTCAATTGTCTCCTTCACTAATTGTGATGTCGATAAATTGTAATGAACTTTCTTTACCTTGACTAATGAGGGAATGTTTAGTTGTTGCACTTGTATGTCTTCTGCAATTTCCATGTTTAATTATTCTGAACAATGTTATTTCATTGATCGGACAAAAGTATCCTTAAGCATGTTTTTTTCCATTGACACCAATCAACGAAAAAATTGATTCAGATCAATTTTTTTCGTTGATTGGTTTTTGGTGAGAATGTTTAAATTCGCCTTAAATACAGCTAAATGGCATTAGAATTTCCAATTGACAAATTTCATTTTAGGAGTAATTCAATTTTTGAGGGACTTTCTGAAACTGAATTGGCTTATTTGGAGGAGCATATCATTGAAACAAAAGTCAAAAAGGGATCTTCTATTTTTAGTGAAGGAACTCGACCGAATGGTATTTTTTTTTTAAAAGCTGGTAAAATAAAGAAGTACAAAACCAACAGGAATGGAAAGGAGCAGATAATTTATATCTATGGTAGTGGAGAATTATTTGGTTATCCGGCTCTGTTATCTGATGAACCCTATTCTGATTCTGCATCCGCACTAGAAAATTCTACTCTTGGATTTATTTCTAAAAAAGACTTTTTATATATTCTTGAAGAATCCAAGACCTTGTCAAAAAAATTATTAATCAACTTAAGCCATGAATTCGGTGTACTTATTAACGGCATTGCAACTTTTGCACATAAAACAGTACGTGAACGTTTGGCATTAAGCTTACTAATTATGAAGGATAAGTTTAAGTTGGATGCCGTTAATGGCGAACCAGTCGAAATTAATTTATCAAGGGAAGATCTGGCTAACCTGGTTGGTGTTGCGGTGGAAACTCTTGTGCGTTTATTACATGATTTTAAAGTAGAAGGACTAATAGAAACTGAAGGTCGGAAAATTAGAATTTTAGCCCCAAAGAAATTGATTGAAGTCGCCAATTTCTATTGATCTGTTTTTTTATTAATAGTCAGAATCTGCTCAAATTATTCTCCACAGATACACTTTATACCGAACTTTTTGCTGTAATTCCTAAGCTGTCAATTTGAAGCAATCCCTCACAGTTAGAGTGAGTTTCCCCTGCGAAGAAAAAGCAGCTATTTTTAAACCAATCCTCTATCCTCCTGTCAGCTTCTTAATCTCATTCAGTTTCATCAGCGCTTCAACAGGAGTCAATGTATTGATATCAATAGAAACCAACTGTTCATGGATTTGTTCCAGGACCGGATCATTCAGCTGGAAAAAGCTCAATTGCATATTGCTTGCTTCACTGGCCTGCTTCACTCTTTCCCGTGTACTCACATTAGCTGCTATTTCTAACTCAAGATCACCATTCCCGTTCAGTGCTGCAGAAGCAGACGATGATCTGTGCGTTATTTCCAATTGCTGCAGCATCAACTCTGCTCGCTGGATTACCTGTTTCGGCATTCCTGCCAGTTTCGCAACGTGGATTCCGAAACTGTGTTCGCTTCCGCCCGGAATAAGTTTGCGCAGAAACACAATCTTCTGCCCTGTTTCTTTGATTGAAACGGTAAAGTTCTTAATGCGTTCGAACTGCTCCTCCATTTCATTCAGCTCATGATAATGGGTTGCGAAAAGTGTTTTCGCTCTTGCATTCGGGTGCTGATGCAGAAATTCAGCAATGGCCCAGGCGATGGAAATTCCGTCGTAAGTACTGGTCCCACGACCAATTTCATCCAATAAGATCAAACTTCTGTCCGACAGATTATTCAGAATACTCGACGTTTCATTCATCTCTACCATGAACGTTGATTCGCCGGTAGAAAGATTATCGGAAGCTCCTACCCTCGTAAACACTTTATCTACAACTCCAATAGTTGCACCAGATGCAGGAACAAATGAGCCCATTTGTGCCATCAGAACAATCAGTGCCGTTTGACGCAGCAAAGCACTTTTACCCGACATATTCGGGCCGGTGATCATGATAATCTGCTGGGAATCTTTATCCAGGAAAACATCATTCGGCACGTAATAATCGCCGGCTTTCAGCTGATTTTCAATTACCGGGTGACGGCCGTCCTTGATATCAATATCATAACTATCGTTCACCGCCGGTTTGTTGTAATTATTGGCCACCGCCCGGTCGGCAAAACATGTCAGGCAGTCTAATTGTGCAACAATGTATGCGTTGTACTGGATCGGTTGAACATACTGGCTCAGTTCCGCAATCAATTCGGAATACAATCTTGCCTCAATAGCAGCAATTTTATCTTCCGCGCCCAGGATCTTTGTTTCATATTCCTTCAGTTCCGGAGTAATATAGCGTTCCGCATTCACCAAAGTCTGCTTGCGGATCCATTCCTCGGGAACCTTGTCTTTATGCGTATTTCGAACTTCCAGGTAGTAACCGAACACATTGTTAAATGCAATCTTCAAGCTTGGGATTCCTGTTCTTGCCGATTCGCGCTCCTGCATTGCTTCCAGGTATTCCTTCCCTCCTGCCGAAATAGCGCGCAATTCATCCAATTCTGTGTGAACACCATAATTGATGATCGGCCCTTTTCCCAACATTACAGCCGGTTCGGGCAATATCTTTTCTTCAACTGCAGATATAAATGCCGAACAATCCGTTAAACGCGAACTATGGGTTTTCATCAACGCGCTTTCTACTTTTTCCGTTGCTGCTTTCAACGGCGCAATATGTCCGAGGATCTGGCTGAGCGCGTTTAATTCTTTCGGATGAATACGGCCAACTGCCACTTTGGAAATCAGTCGTTCTATATCACCGATTGCTTTTAATTCAGCCTGTACTTCGAAGCGGAATTCGCTGTTTTTCACCAAAGAATCCACCGCATCGATCCGCGCTTCGATATCTGCCTGAGTTTTCAACGGCATGACCATCCAGCGTTTGAGCAAGCGTTCTCCCATGGGAGTTTGCGTGGCATTCAAAATATCGAAAAGCGTTTTTCCGCCTTCGTTCAGCGGAATAATCAACTCCAGATTCCGAATGGTAAAACGATCGAGCCAAACCGAACGTTCTTCTTCAATACGTTGAATTTGTGTAATGTGCGAAACCGAATTGTGCTGTGTTTCGCTTAGATAATGCAAAATGGCACCGGCAGCAATAACACCTGAGGTATATTGTTCAATCCCGAAACCTTTGAGGGAATTGGTTTGAAAATGTTGAGTAAGCTTCTCGTCGGAGAATTGGGAAGTAAAAACCCAATCGTCGAGCTTATATGTGTAATATTTTGTTCCGAAAGCATCGGAGTAGAGAGTATGTTT
>CAMLIF010000160.1 GCA_946479985.1 uncultured Flavobacteriales bacterium | reverse complement strand
CGACCACCGAGATCTACACTCTTTCCCTACACGACGCTCTTCCGATCTTCCTTCTGTTGCAAATCTAAAAAGCGCATCAAGCCCTTCCTTGCTTTCCATAATCTGTAAGTGAATATTCTTCACGAATGTACGCTTTTAAACCGTCAAAAGTAAATCCGGTAAAATCATAAAAAAATGACTTTCATCATATCCCCGACTGAGAAATCTCGTATGAATTAAACTTCCCCGAACCGTACTTTGCACATTATTTAAAAAGTGATGGAATTGACCGAAAGTATCTCTGAAGCAATTGTTAAAACATACTGCTACCATTGCGGAGACGTTTGCACGACTGATCCAGTGATTTACGACGAAAAAAAATTTTGCTGCAATGGATGCAAAACCGTGTACGATTTATTGAAAGAGAATGAACTATGCGATTATTACAACTTCGAAAACGCTCCTGGAATTTCACCCAGAAGAACCACGGGAGTAAACCGGTTTGAATATCTTGACAACCCGGAAATAGCCAGCCAGCTAATACGATTTAAAGATCAGAATCAAACTCACATTACATTTTTTGTCCCGAAAATTCATTGCACCTCGTGCATTTGGCTCCTTGAAAACTTACATCGGATCGATCAGGGAATTATCGACACGAAAGTGAATTTTCTCCAAAAAGAAGTCGCTATTATTTTTGATCATACACAAATCAGGCTTTCCGAAGTAGCAAATCTGATCTCAAGCACTGGTTATGAGCCACAAATTCACCTGAACGATTTAGAAAAAAAAGACAAAAAGACAAGTTCCTACACTACAATCGTCAAAATTGGAATTGCCGGATTTTGTTTCGGGAATATTATGATGCTCAGTTTTCCTGAATATTTTTCATTGGGCAATTTTTATGATCAAAAAGGGTTAAGCCGGTTCTTTGGACTGCTCAACCTGGCTTTGGCTCTTCCTGTTTTTTTTTACTGTGCATCCGAATTCTTCCTATCTGCCTGGAAAGGAATTAAATACCGTTTTCTAAACATTGACGCTCCCATTGCATTAGCCATTTTGGTTACATTTTCCAGAAGTGTGTACGAAATACTTAATCACAGCGGGCCCGGTTATCTGGATTCGATGACAGGAATTGTCTTTTTCATGCTTCTTGGCCGTTATTTTCAGAATAGAACTTATGATACGCTTTCCTTTGATCGTGATTATAAATCATACTTCCCGATTGCAGTTTCAGTTTTTGGTTCAGACGGAAGCACCTCTCCTATATCGGTTATGGCATTAAAAAAGAATGACCGCATCTTAATCCGGAATAACGAATTGATTCCGGCTGATGCAATACTCTTAAGTGATTCGACACACGTAGATTACAGTTTTATTACGGGTGAATCAAGTCCTGTGAAAAAATTAAAGGGTGATTTGATTTATGCAGGTGGAAGACAACTTGACGGGGCTGTTCAGCTGGAAGTTACACAGAGTGTCTCGCAAAGTTACCTTACCAAGTTGTGGAACAAAGACGGAAAAGAAGAAACCGACAAATCTACGTTCGTAGATTCTATCAATTTATGGTTTACCATCGGGGTATTCACAGCGGCATTTTCTGCTGGTCTCTATTGGTTTATAGTCGACCCGACCAAAATATTAAATGCTGTTACTGCGGTTCTTATTGTTGCTTGTCCGTGTGGTCTTTTATTAACCAGCAGTTTTGCCAACGGGAACCTGCTTCGTGTTTTCGGAAGAAATAAATTTTATCTAAAAAATGCTGCTGTTATTAATGAGTTGGCTAAGGCAGATATCCTATTATTCGATAAAACAGGAACTATTACCAAAGGGAATACAGTGTTGTTTGAAGGATCTCAGCTTTCACACCAGGAGATCCAATGGGTTGCATCACTCGCCGCACAATCGTCGCACCCTTTAAGTCAGCTCATTTGCAGCAGCTGCCTCGTACAACCAGCGCAGGAAATAACCCATTTCTCAGAAATTATCGGAAAAGGAATATTCGGAAAAGCAGGGGAACACGTGATAATGCTTGGTTCTGCCTCTTTTTTGGATTTTACTCCAACAGACAGCACACCTCTTTCCACATCAGTTTATTTAAAAATAGACAACGAATTAAAAGGCTGTTTTCGGTTCCATAACAAATATAGAAATGGAATGAAACAGATTATTAAGTCTTTAGGTTCTGATCATCAACTGGCTGTAATATCCGGTGATAATGATTCCGAGAAATCAGCTTTAAGTGAGCTTTTCGGGCCTTCCACCCCGCTTCTTTTCAATCTGAAGCCTGAAGACAAAATGAAAGTTGTAAAAGAATTTCAAAAACAGCAGAAATATGTTGTAATGATTGGGGACGGGCTGAACGATGCCGGTGCTTTAAATACCAGCAATGCGGGAATAGCCATTTCAGACGACACAAACACTTTCACACCTGCATGTGATGCTATTCTGGATGGATCTTCGTTTGAACTCCTGCCTTCTTTTTTCAAGCTGGCGAAAGCAGGCAAGAAAATTATTGTAATCACATTTGCCTTTTCAGTATTGTACAATGCAATTGGATTGTACTTTGCGGTGCAGGGAACCTTATCACCGGTTTTAGCGGCAATACTCATGCCGTCGAGCACTATATCCATCGTACTTATCACTACTGTTCTCACTTCGATTGCCGCAAAAAGACATCACCTGTAATTTTTATGTGCCTGAAAAAGCATATTACTCACTGGTTACCAACCATTTTGAGAAAAGATGATGAAAGTCAGCTTTTTCATTGACAAAGTTCATAGTTCCCCCCTTTTTGCACTAGTAGATTTGCCGCATAAAACATTCTGAAATGGGCGCATTATATATACTTATCGGAATCAGCCTAGTGATTGCTGTTGCTTTTCTCGCAACTTTTCTCTGGGCTGTAAAACAAGGTCAGTACGACGATGATTACACCCCTTCCGTCAGAATGCTTTTCGATGAACCATCTGAAAAAAAATCAAAAAAACAATAACAATTTACTTATGGAACCAGAACAGTTTTCCTACGACAACAAAATTGTCAAGCAGTTTGCCTTCGCAACCATATTCTGGGGTTTGATCGGTATGACCGTAGGCCTTTGGGTGGCACTTCAACTCGTTTTTCCCGCATTAAACCTCGATTTGGAATATACTTCCTTCGGCAGAATACGACCGTTACATACCAACGCGGTCATTTTTGCTTTTGTAGGAAACGGAATATTTATGGGAGTTTACTATTCCCTGCAGCGGTTATGTAAAGCCCGAATGTTCAGCGACAAACTAAGTAAAATTCACTTTTGGGGCTGGCAGCTCATAATAGTAGCTGCCGCATTATCCCTGCCTTTAGGAATGACTACCGGTAAGGAATATGCGGAACTGGAATGGCCGATTGACATTGCAATCACTATTATCTGGGTTGTCTTCGGCTGGAACATGTTCGGTACAATTATCAAACGTCGTGAACGTCATTTATATGTTGCGATCTGGTTCTATATCGCAACATTTGTAACGGTTGCTGTTCTGCACCTGGTAAATTCATTCGAGTTACCGATTAGTTTTTTCAAAAGTTACTCATGGTACGCCGGTGTTCAGGATGCTTTAGTTCAATGGTGGTACGGACATAATGCTGTTGCGTTCTTCTTAACTACACCATATCTCGGATTGATGTATTATTTCATTCCGAAAGCTGCAAACCGTCCGGTGTACTCATATCGTTTATCCATAATCCATTTCTGGGCTCTGATATTTCTTTATATCTGGGCCGGTCCCCATCACCTGCTCTACACGTCCTTACCGGATTGGGCGCAATCACTTGGTGTAGTTTTCTCCATCATGCTGATTGCTCCATCCTGGGGAGGAATGATCAATGGCTTACTTACACTTCGTGGGGCCTGGGATAAAGTACGTGAAGATGTAACCTTGAAATTCATGGTGGTTGCAGTTACCTGTTACGGTATGGCCACGCTGGAGGGGCCGCTTCTTTCTTTGAAAAACGTGAATGCAATCGGGCACTTTACGGATTGGATTGTAGCCCATGTGCACGTTGGTGCATTAGGCTGGAACGGATTCCTGACATTTGGTATTCTTTACTGGCTGATCCCGAAAATCTTTAAAACTGAATTGTGGTCAAAGAAACTGGCAAACTGGCATTTCTGGTTGGGAACTCTGGGAATTTTATTCTATGCCGTTCCAATGTATTGGGCAGGTTTCATGCAAAGTTTAATGTGGAAAGAATTCACAGAAGAAGGCTTGTTGAAATACCCGAATTTCTTGGAAACAGTGGTTCAGATCAGACCAATGTACATTGCACGCTCATTAGGAGGAACCATGTACCTGGCCGGAGTAATCATGATGACTTACAACATTTACAAAACGGTAAAATCCGGAGTACTTGTTGCTAACGAACCCGCACAGGCTATGCCATTGATTAAAGCTGAAAAACCTCATGCACATGAGCACTGGCACCGATGGATCGAGCGCAGACCAGTACAATTAATGATCTTCAGTTTACTCGTAATCCTGATTGGAGGAGCAATTGAAATGGTACCCACTTTCCTTGTGAAATCAAATATTGAAACTATTTCAAGTGTTAAACCCTATACACCACTGGAACTCCAGGGAAGAGACATCTACGTAAGGGAAGGCTGTTACACCTGTCACTCACAAACCGTACGTCCGTTCAGATCAGAAACAGCACGATATGGAGAATACTCCAAAGCGGGAGAATTTGTTTATGATCATCCATTCCAATGGGGTTCAAAACGAACAGGTCCTGACCTTCATCGTATTGGTGGCAAATATCCCGATTCCTGGCATTACAACCACATGCTTGATCCTGTAAGTATGTCGCCCGGGTCAATTATGCCAGCTTACTCCTGGATGCTGGATGCCAATCTGGACACGAGTTCAACAGGTGCAAAAATCCGGGCGATGCAAACCCTTGGTGTGCCTTATCCCAAAAACTACGATAAGATTGCCAACAAAGATTTAATGAAACAGGCTGATAGTATTCAGCTCAGACTTAAAAAGGACGGAATCAAAACACCAGCAAACAAGGAAATTATTGCATTGATTTCCTACCTGCAACGATTAGGAACAGACATTAAAGCAACAAAAAAACAGTAATCATGAAGTTCATCAATTATTTGGAATCAATTGCGGGAATCGGAATTTATCCGTTGATCTCGCTGCTTATCTTCTTTCTCTTCTTTGTTGCACTTGTGTATTATGTGAAGAAAGTCAACAAAGAACATATTGCCGAATTGGAAAATATTCCTTTGGAAACCGAAGAAGTCTTTGAACCATTAAATAGAAAATAATGAAAACTATTTGGATGAAAACAACTTCAATTACTATACATGTGATGAAGTTCACAGCAGTACTTGCTACTTTGCTGATTGCATTTCAAACAGTAGCACAAGAATCTCCTGCTGCTGCTGTAGAAGCCGTAGCGGAAAAAACGGTCAAAACACATTCCCTATTCGATAGTTCTCTTTTTGTTGCACTGTTTGTTATTTCCATGCTGCTTGCATTTGTAATAATCGTTTTTGCACAGGTAGCCAAAGCAACGATTAAGATCAAAATGGAGAAACAACTCAGAGAAAACCCGGTTTCCGGGGTAATTAAAACAGTTGTTCTTTTAGGGGGTATCAGTTTTTTGTCCGGTAATGTGCTCGGACAAACAGATAGTACCGCAACTACTATTGCTCAAACCGGATCTGCTGCTGTAGATAAATATCCTTATTGGGGAATGGATGCTTCTACTTTTTGGGTAATGATCGGTGCCATAGCATTGGAATTATTCGTAATTCGACAGCTCTATACTATTATCATGCAGCAATTAGGTGTAACTGAGCTTCGTGAAAAATTAGCTGAAGAAAAACGGAATGCCAAAGTATTGGTGAAACAGCCAACCTTTATTGAAAAACTAAACCGTTCTGTTGCGATCGAAAAAGAAGCAGATATTATGTTAGATCATAATTATGATGGTATACATGAATTAGATAATAATTTGCCACCATGGTGGAAATACGGCTTCTATTTTACCATCCTGTTTGCCTTCGTGTACATGACTCATTATCATATTACAAAAACCGGAAATCTCCAAACAGCAGAATACAATAATGAAATACTGCGAGCCAAGTTTGAAATGGAAGAATACCGTAAAAAAGCAGCAAACCTGGTAGATGAAAACAACGCAGAGGTTTTAACCGATCCGGCATCCATTGCTTCCGGTAAAGCCCTTTTCACAACAAATTGCGTTGCCTGTCACGGGAATGCCGGTGAAGGCGGAGTTGGTCCGAATTTAACAGATGATTTCTGGTTACATATGGGTAGCATTAAAGATGTGTTTAAGACAATCAAATACGGTTACCCAGAAAAAGGAATGAAATCATGGCAGCAAGATTTGGGCGCTAAACAAATCCATGAGGTAGCCAGTTATGTTCTGTCTCTTCAGGGAACACATCCTTCCAATGCAAAAGAGCCGGAAGGAGAGTTATTTAAAACAACCAACACAGATACAGTTCAGTAGGATGAACAAGCAAAAACAAGCAACGGAAAACTTTAGAGATCATCTCTCTACCATTTCCGAAACGGGGAAGAGAAATTGGATCTACGCTCAGAAACCTAAGGGTAAATTGTATAATGCAAGAACCGCCGTTAGTATACTCTA
>CAMLIF010000159.1 GCA_946479985.1 uncultured Flavobacteriales bacterium | reverse complement strand
TTTTAACGCGAATGTAAACTTCAACTCCAATTCCACAAACAAGCAAACACTGAATGTTCAGAACGAGCAATATTTCAATAATACATTGAATTCAGATATTCGCCTGGGCCGAAGATTCGCTCATGCCCCGGTTTCTCTCGATGGAAAACTAAGCATGCGCCAGAATTCAAGCACGCGGCAGATTGATCTGACAAGTCCGATTCTGAACTTCCAAACTACATCCCGGATTTATCCGTTTAAGAGTATTAATAAAGTCGTCGGATTAACCTACGCTTCAGAATATCAGAATCGTTCTACCTTTCACGATCGTTATTTAAAACAGGGTGATTTCGACAGTATCAATCAGCAATTCCGTTCAGGATTCAACCACCGCGCAAATGTGCAGGCTACATTTAACATGCTGAATGGGACGATCCGATTTACACCAAGCGTTGCTTATGGCCAGGTTTACAATTTTCAGAGCATTCGAAAAAGCGTGAACGCAAACGACTCGTTGATTGTTGATTCATTAAATGTTGGCGGATTTACGCATACCTTTTCTTCTTCGGCTTCCGTTACAACCAACTTATTTTCTTATTACCGCTTTGTTGGAAAAAAGAAAACCTTGTTACGCCATGTAATGACACCCACTGTTTCGTTTACTTATTCGCCTGATATTCAAATGGGAGCCGACAGTTATTTGGACACAGCACAAAACGTGATTCAATACAACCGCTACGAGAGAAGTATCTACGCACAAGGAAATTCCTATAATTCCGGACGTATTGCATTTGGACTCAACAATACCTTCGAGATCAAACAGAAAAGTGATAAAGATACTTTGACCGGTTTTAAGAAAACCAAGATTATCGACAACTTGTTCCTGAATACAGATTACGATATTTTCAAAGATTCTATGCGCTGGTCGGACCTGAGCATACGTTTGGTTGTTAATCCGATAGAACGATTCAGTTTCAACTTCAATGCCGTTCATAGCTGGTACGCCTGGGACGATTCTACAGGACTTTCGAACAGTAAATATGCAATTAATGAAGGACAAGGTTTAGGCAGAATCAGAAGTGCTTCGTTCGCCACCATTTTCACATTGACTTCCAAAGAATACCAAAGTATTGTTCAGCAGCGAAATTCAGAAATGCAAAACATCTGGAATCCGCAATACCAAACCTGGATGACCAATCCTTCGCAAATGGTTTATTTTGACATTCCATGGCGAATTACACTGGAACATTTGTATTCCCTGTCATTAAACTCCAATTCAACTCCAAACACAGAGGTAAAAACGTTCCAGGAACGTAAATACCTGCCAACAAATACTCTTCGTGCTTCAGGCGAATTTGCGATTACAGAAAACTGGAAAATCACGTCAGTTATGCTTTTGGATATAGGAAATAAAACGTTATCGAACCTGAATTTCAATATGTACCGCAACTTGCACTGCTGGAATGTTGGAATTAATTGGACTCCGATTGGAACAAATCAAAATTTTTCTGTTACCTTGAAAGGGAATGCCGCGGCGCTTCAGAATGCCAATTTTACTATTCGTAAACCTCCGCTTGTATTGTAATGAAAATTCCGTTAGACATACCAAAGCAGCCCTTTCCCGAAGTTGGGGATCTTCTGATCTCAGAACCTTTTATGCGCGATGATAATCTGCGGAGATCCGTGATCTATCTTTGCGAAGTTGCCGAAGAAGGTGCTTACGGAATGGTTTTGAACCACCCGCTCCCCGTTCCCATGAAAATGTTGATTGACGATTTTCCGGAAAGTGAATTCTATGCGAATTACGGCGGGCCGGTTGATGACCAAAAGCTTTTCTACATTCATAACCTCGATTTTATGGATAACGCAGAGCAGATCAAAGACGATTTGTTTTTCGGAGGATCGTTTGAAGAGGTGAAAACAAAGATTGTTTCCGGGGAAGTTGATAGTACAAACATTCGTTTTTTCGTCGGTTATACCGGCTGGGACAAAGGTCAGCTTCAACGGGAGATCAGGGAAAAGAGCTGGATTGTATGGAAAAATCATTCGCGAACCATTCTCAACTCTGCCGATTTGGAATTGTGGTCGATCTGCATGAAGGAAATGGGCGGAATTTACGCGGAAATGGAGAAATACCCCCTATTCTACGAACACAATTGATGATTGACACTTCGACTCCGCTCAGTGTCCATTGTTAAGTTTCGAAAAATTAGTCACGTTAAGAATATATTATAAAACCATTGAATGTTAGAACAAAAAGGTGACTGAGCGGATTCGAAGTCGCTTTTGAATTGAATAATGGGTATTTTTGTTCTATGAACACGTTGGCGCCATTATCGGAAAGAATGCGTCCTTCCAATTTGAAGGATTATCTCGGACAAACTCATCTTCTGGGCGAAAACGGTTCATTGAAACGAGCATTGGAGGCCGGAGTTTTGCCCTCCATCATTTTCTGGGGACCTCCGGGAGTTGGAAAAACAACTCTTGCACAACTGCTTTCCAAAGAACTGAACCGACCGCTTTACACACTCTCGGCAATTTCCTCAGGAGTTAAAGACGTACGCGAGATTATCCAAAAAGTGGAAAGCCAGGGAATGTTCCAACAAGCACGGCCAATTCTCTTTATTGATGAGATTCACCGTTTCTCTAAATCGCAGCAGGATTCTTTGCTAGGAGCAGTTGAAAAAGGAACGATCACATTAATTGGCGCAACTACTGAAAACCCTTCGTTCGAAGTTATTTCGGCACTTTTATCGCGCTGCCAGGTTTATGTACTGGAAAGTCATTCGGTTGAGGATTTAACAAACCTGCTGAACAAAGCTTTAAAAGAAGATGTCTATCTCTCGAAACGAAAAGTCAAACTCAAAGAACTCGAAGCCTTACTTTCTTTCGCTTGCGGTGATGCACGAAAGAGCCTGAATTTACTCGAGCTTGCCGTTGGAACTTTCAATGAGAACGAAACGGCAGTTATTACAAATGAGTTAATTGAATCTATTGCTCAGCAACGAATTCGCTACGATAAAGATGGTGATCAGCATTACGACATTGTTTCCGCGTTTATAAAATCTATGCGTGGGAGCGATCCCGATGCCGCAATTTATTGGATGGCGCGGATGATTGAAGGTGGCGAAGATCCGAAATTTATTGCGCGACGAATGGTTATACTTGCTGCCGAAGATATAGGCCTGGCAAATCCAACAGCATTAATCATGGCGAATACGGCATTTCAGTCTATCCAGGTGATTGGCTGGCCGGAGGCACGAATTATTCTCGCAGAATGCGCAATTTACCTGGCAACTTCTCCCAAAGGAAATGCAGCTTATATGGCAATTGACGAAGCTCTGGCAGAAGTCCGCAAAAGCACCAATCTTCCGGTTCCTGTACATTTAAGAAACTCACCGACCAAGCTCATGAAAGATTTGGGTTATGGTGCAGAATACAAATACGCACATCAATTTGAGAACAATTTTATTCGTCAGCAATATATGCCTGATGAGTTATTAAACCGAACATTCTTTCACGCCGGAAGCTCGAAACGGGAACAGGAAATTGCTCAGCAGATACAGACAAACTGGCCTAACAAGAAATCGGAATGAACGCAGTAGTCTATTATTTGTTCGTTTACCCGCTTTCTAAACTTCCACTTTGGATCACTTATCGGTTTGCAGATTTCTTTTACCTGCTTTTAATCACGGTTCTGCCCTATCGAAAGAAAGTGATTACAGATAATTTAACGAAAAGTTTCCCGAACCTGGACCAACGTAATATTGCAAAGTTACGCCGCAGGTTTTACCGCACTTTTACAGATATGCTCATCGAAGGAATCAAAAACCTCGGCATTTCAGAGAAAGAACTCAGGAAACGCTTCGTTATTCAGAATCCGGAATTGATGGACGAATTATACGCTAAAGGAAAAAGTGTTCTTCTTGTTTCAGCTCACTACAACAATTGGGAATGGATGATCACCGGCCAGAACTTATTCTTCAAACACCAGGCAGTTGGAATCGGAATGCCGCTCTCAAGTGGTTTCTGGGATAAGAAAATCAATTCATTGCGGCAGCGATTCGGAATGCGCGTAATTCATTCTAAAATTGTGAAAGCATCTTTTGAATCTTACAAAAAGAATAATGAAGTTACCGCAACACTCGTTCTTTCAGATCAAAGTCCCGGCGATTCACTCAAATCTTATTGGACAAAATTCCTGGGGAGAGATACAGCGGTTGCTTTCGGTGCAGAACAACTGGCAAACACCTACGATCAGGCGGTTGTGTTTTATTTACCAAAGAAGATCAAACGCGGACATTATTCCGTTGAACTGACATTGATTACTGAGAATCCGAGATCACTTCTCTGGGGAGAAATCACAGAGCAGCATGTTCGCTTACTCGAAAAAGGAATTATTGAATCGCCGCAAGCCTGGTTGTGGAGTCACAAACGCTGGAAACGCGATGTACCAGTGAATTTGGAGGAACTTAAATCTAACCAACGTGAAAAATTTAATAGTATTTTCCGCAGTAATCCTTAGTCTTTCTGTAAACGGACAGACGTTTTCAAAAAAGGACACCCTTTTCTTTGGCGAAGGTTATTCGCGGGCAATTGCGCTCTGCGGCAAAAATGAACTTATTATCGGAACATCGAAATCGGGGGTTTTGGCTTACAACATGAAAACGAATACGGTAAAAACGGTCATTCCGGCAGCAGTTGGGGGTGAATTCCGCGATGTGATCGTTGACGAGAAAACGGTTTATGCCTGTGTGAGCGGAGATTCGGGAGTTATTTTCAAAGCGAAAGGCAAACAGGTATCTGAGCTCTATCGCGACAAGAGTTTCATAGACGATATTGTTTTGAAAGGCCGCTCACTCATTGCTTTAAGTGATCCTGTTAACAATGAAGTGGTTTTCAAAGTTATTGACACCAAGAAAGGTTATGTAAATAACTCGGAACCTTTTAAAACCGCCAACGGCGAAGCTTACTATGCTGCAAGCGGCACTACCGCTCAATTAATTGACGGAATGTATTATCACGTTTCCGGCGGACCGAATAACGCTACCTTCTACCGCAGAAGTACTTTTGAATATCGCTCACAGATTGAAGCGGAACTTCCGATGCCTAAAGCAGAAGGGACTGGTCCTTTCTCTATTTGTATGTTAGATAATTTAAACGGAGTTATTGTAGGTGGGAATTATACCAAACCAACAAGTTCAGATTCTACCAGCGTATACACACAAGACGGTGGAAAGACCTGGATTCTTTCAGAAAAACAAACCAATGGCTACCGTTCATGTGTTACCGGAACAAAGGAAATCCTTTTCGCTTGCGGCACCAACGGAATCGATTATTCTACTGACCAGGGAAAGAACTGGGAAAGCTTCGATAAAGGGAATTTCTGTGCTTTGTTGTTGAATGGAGACACATTGTATGCAACTACGAACAAAGGATATGTGATCCGTTATGAGGTGGCGTTCCTAGAAGAAGTCCTCAAGACCATCCCGATGTAAGCAAATGCTAAACACATAGTCACATAGATTTCATAGATACATAGTAAAATCAATAGTGGGAATGAGCTATCAATAATTTCGTTTTATGTTCGTTAGACATCTTCCATATTAAATCAATTATTCAGAACCTTCAGAATATTCAAAAATGGAAATCATCGATACAAACATTTTGTCCTATAAGTATAAAAATCATAAATATAATATTGACATTCAAGGCAAGAATATTAGTTCTGTAAATGCTCTTGAGTTTTTGAAAAATATCGAAAAAGTCCACCCGAATTCAGCTAAGTTTTATATCCCTGTTAACAATGAATTAAATTTACATTTTAGTGCTTTACTTTCTAAGCTTCACAAAGGCAGAGCATTTAACAAGAGATTATCGGATTATATAACTTTTGACTTCAATAATGATTTCCCAAGTTACAATTTGTATAATAATCTTTCGGTTCAACAAGTAATTAACAATAAACAAAAAGACCTTTTAAAAGCTTCAATTAGTTTTCTATCAAAAGAAGATTTCAAAGACGTATATTCAAAATATAATTTCTTGCTAGACTACAATTTAAATTGTATTTCTCTTGAACAATTAGATGTTGATTTAGCGCTGGAGTTACTTAGCAGCTTTGTTCTAAATAATTCTCTGAAGGAAGATTTTAGAAATTGTTGGAATGATTTATTAATTGCTTCAATTGCCATTAATAGAAATTTGAATCTAGTTTCAAAGGATAAATTGTTAAATCAGTTTGTTTCATCTGAATTTGGAATCAAGGAAAGAAGAATTACTAGTGAAATAACTGAATATGATTTTTCGTCGAATGAGATAAGTGATAGAAAACATGAAAAACTTGAAAGTAAAGGATATATAAATAGAAGTTGGAATTATCGACTGAAAACAAAATAATATTCTGATTGGCGAACCTTCCAAAGTGGAAATAACCCTCCTTCTAATCCTAATTAAGGGGGAGGATAAAAAAAGGCCGTCACCCAAAAGGACAACGGCCGAATATTTTATAATTCTGCTTAAAGACTTTCTGCAATAGACATCAGCTTTTCTTTGGATTGTTTCCCAACCAGTTTTTTAAGAAGTTTTCCATTTTCGTCAAGGAATAACAGAGTTGGATAAGCATTTACTTTGAAGTTTGACCCTATATATGCTCCGTCTGAATCATTTTCAGCGTCAATTTTCAGGTTTACGAATTTCTTGTTGAACAATTCGCCTACTTCTTCATCTGTAAAAGTAGTTTTCGCCATTTCTTTACAAGGTCCGCACCATGTGGTGTAAACATCAATGAAAATCAGCTTTTTGGAATTCTGGGCTTCAGTTTTCGCTTTTGCCAATGTAGAATGATCAAA
>CAMLIF010000158.1 GCA_946479985.1 uncultured Flavobacteriales bacterium | reverse complement strand
TCAATGCCACATTTTTGATCATTAATAATTTATCCGTTCCAAGAGTTGAAGTTGTGTGCATCTCAATTGCGCCACTTGCTTTTACCATAAATCGCGGCAAAATAGCACCATCTGTTCCGATCACCTGAATAGCGTTGTCCGTAAGGGATTGAGATTCAATATTCAAACCGTATTTGCCCGAGGCCAATGTTTTAATGTATACTCCATTGTCAGTCGTTGATGTGCAATTCATTAATCCGTATTTTGGATCACTTGTGATCGTTGCTCCAAAATACGCTCGGTTGAGAGAACCCAATAAACCGAAATCTAATAAATTTGTTTTAAGCATGATGCTTCCGCTTTCTTGATTATCAATATGTAAGTTAGATAAAGATTGACGAAAAACAGTTCCATCTGTTGAAGCATAACCTGTTGCAGAGTTGGTAAGACCAAGTCGTGAAGTATAACCAAGATTAATCCCTGGCTGCCCTCCTTTTCCTGGAGGTGTTATAAATTCTGTTGCTCCATGAATTTGGAGATTGAAATTTGGAGTTGTCGTGGTTGATGGAAGTCCCAGACCAATGAATCCGAAACTTGGATATGGGGACGTGTTGTACTGTGCATTGATTGTTGTTCCAGCCAATAAAGCGAAAGTTAAAACAATCAGGTGTTTTGTAATTAAGGTCATAAAGTATCGTTTTGTTTTTGTTGTAAAACTAACATTTATTTATACTTAATACATTTCTGCTTATCGGAAATAAAAATCCCGACTTCGGATATTCCAAAGTCGGGATTCTATCTTTATTCACCAATGAAATCAGCGAAAGTTTGCTTGTAATTACTTACGTACTACCAATTTCTTAGTAGCAACTGTACCATTTACTTCCAAAGCTACTGTGTAAACACCTGCAGCCATTTCAGTAGTGTTGATCTCAACTGAGTTTTTACCAGTCAATAAAGAAGATACTGCAACTGTAGCAACTGTTTTACCAGTAAGGTCAGTTACATTAACTGTAGCGTTCTCTGCACCTGCAACTTCAAAAGTAACTGTAGCTAAATCTGAAGCAGGGTTAGGGAATACAGATAAGTTAGACTCTAATGCATTTTCTTCAACACCTGCAGATGCTTCATCTACCAAACGGATCATGATCGCATTTGGATCAGACAAGTTGTATAAATCACCTGTACTAGCCGAGAATCCCATTACAGTACCCAAAGCGGTGTTTTGTGCGTATCCGAAAGCAACCGGTGAAGTTCCACCAAAGTTATGAGCAACTACTAGTAGTACATCACCTGCAGTAGCCGGGAAACTTCCGTTATCAATATCCAATGAAACGAATGTGCTTAAGTCACCGCTAACAATTGTATGATCAACAGTAGTAGCACCGTAATCAAATTCTGTAGTATTCGGATTGAAAACATAGATCTCAGCATTGATAACCTGACCAACTGCTGCGGTCTGGTTTACCAAACGAATCTCAACCTGAACCAATTCAACATCATCAAAAATCTCGTACAAGTTACCGATTTTTAATTCCTCTTCTTCAGCACCTACTAAACCACTGATGCTTCCTGTAGCTGTTCCGTTATCACGTGCATAAAGTGTAGCATCACGGGAAATTGTAAATGCAGCTTCGTTGTTTGCAGGAACTGCATCTATAGCTGTCATTTCAGTTGTTAAATCAATAGTGTAGTCTCCTACTGCAATAGGCAACATGTAAGGAACCGTAACTGAAACTGAATCTGTAACTCCCATAGGAATTGCAATTGCAGCACCAGTCTCGTCGTAGCCAGAAGCTGTTGCATTCAAAGCAACATCCGGTTGGTCTAAACCACCATCGTTACGTACTGAAGCACCAAAAGTAACTCCAGGGAAACTAGCCTGGCTAACAGGAACTTTGTAATAATCCAATCCTTGTGTTGTTACCATGTCTGTAGCTTGTGAGTAAACCAAACCTTTGATCTCGTTGTCGTAAGCTACGATCAATTGAACATCATCAACACCCCAGAACCAATCGTAAGTTCCCTGGTAGTGGAAACGGATACGAACGTTAGATGTCCAGTTTCCAGCTCCAATAGCTGAAGTAATGTTCAATATTTCTGTCTCCGGGTTAGCAGAGTTTGTGTTTACAGGAACTTCTGCAACAGGATTCACAGAGAAAGTTGTCCAGTTTGTACCACCATCAATAGAAATATCAACAGAGTATGTCTCCTGGTAATGTCTGTAGATTTCTGTAAATTTCAATAGCACTGCAGCATCAGCAGGCTCACTGGCAGCTGTTAAAGCACCAGCTAAATCAATATCAGCAGCAGTTCCGATGTATGCATTTTGCACAGCACCTGCACCTTCAGCATCTGAATTGATCAATGCAAAGTTACCACCTGATACAGAACCAATTGCTACAGGGAAACCGTAAGTTCCAGCCTGAGATGTCAAACCTGTTGGCATTGCATTCACAATTGCCCATGAACCAGCTGTGTGACCAGCACCAGTTGTCATTGCCCAGTCTGAAGTTGTTGTAAAGTTGTTTGAATAAAGGATATCTCCTTCAGCTTTTTCAGAACCTGCTTTTGTTGTTTTGATCGCCGGGAACGAAATGTCGCTGCGCGATTTCTTTGCGCTTACAATACTTGAGTTTACCTGAGCGTTAACTCCAACTGCAAGACCCAGTGTAAGAACACATAGTAGTTGTTTCTTCATATTTTCTGTTTTTGTGAAAAACAAATATAGGAAGAACGGTTTATAAAAAAAAAGAAATAATTTATTCGATCAGCAGGTTACAGCCTCTGATCTCGGAATGGTCCAGTCGTCCCATTAAACGAAGCTGGCCATCCTCCATTTTTCCGAGGTCCTGTGTTTCGATAAATGAACAGCTGTAAATGTTTGCCAGATCTGTAATTGAAATAACTCCGGTTTTGTTTTCTTCCTGGTGAAACATGAACGGATCGTTTACTTCCCGAAGTTGTGCTTTCATCCATTTGGGGAATTCAAAAAGACCTGATGACTGACTGTATGCTTGTGAAAGCAACTCACACATTCCGTATTCGGAGCTGATATAGTTCACGGAAAATGCTTCGCATAAAACGGAATGCAGTTCTTCTTTACTCATTTCTTTTCTGCGGCCTTTCATTCCCCCGGTTTCTATTATCAGTACGTCATTTAAATTGGGTTTTAGTTCTGCAAGATCAAGCAAAGCATAACTTACCCCGAACAGAACAATCCTGCGGCCGGTTTTTCTAGCTTCAGTAATAGCTTTCAGTAAAACTTCAGATTCTCCCAAATAATAGCCGGAAATGGAATGTTTTGTATGTTGGATGAGTTTGTCGACCATATAAACCAAACTCGATTCGCCTTGTTCTACATAAGAGGGAAGTAACGCAAGGATGATGCAGTTTTCCAGTTTGTCTACAAATTGTTCGAATGTTGGCAGAAATGAACGTTTGTAAATGGATGTGTCTGCCACAAAATGTGAACTGCGAACGGAGGATCCGGTTCCGCTGCTTTTGAACAGCACTTCTTCCTGCATTCCGTTTGCAATAATGCGGTGCGATTTGAAAAAGGAAATGGGGAGAAATGGTATTTCAGTGTAATGTGCGGGCTTTTTTCTGTTGAGTGTGTCTACAAACCGGGTATATAACGGAACGTTTTTGTACTGGTATTCGAAAACCTCTAAAGCGCAACTATTGAATTGGTCTTCTGTTTCGATTGAAAATATGCGGTCAATCAATTCTTTCATTGTCCTTTGTTCAAGGGAAGCTGGATACAGAATGACGTGCCTTTGTTCAAAGCGCTTTTTACGCTAATAGATCCGCCGTGCTGCTCAATAATCAATTTGACATAGAATAAGCCCAAGCCAAATCCTTTTACATTGTGCAGGTTGCCGGTTGGAACACGGTAGAATTTATCGAAAATGAGTTTTTGGTCCTCACGTTTAATTCCTATTCCGTTATCGGCAATGGTTACATAGAACCAATTGGAATCATTACGTGTACTGATGGTAATTTCAGGACTTTGTTCACAGTACTTTGCCGCATTATCTATCAGGTTGTACAACACGTTTGTAATATGCACCTGATCAATGTACAGATTACACTGAATGGCGTTCAGTTCCATTTTGATGTTTCCGCCAAGTTCGGTTTGGTTTAGCTCGAAACTGTTTTTCGCATCCCGCAGCAGTTCGTGTATGTCGCACAGCGATTTTTCAAGTGAAAGTTCGTCCTTATCCAGTTTTGCAACGTTGAGAACGCGTTCTACCTGTTCTTCCAGGCGTTTATTTTCCTTGAAGATGATCTCTGCGTAACGTTTTAATTTTTCAGGATCATCACTGAAATCTCCGCGCAGTAATAATTCACTCGAAAGGCCAATAGTTGAAATGGGTGTTTTCAACTCGTGGGTCATGTTGTTAATGAAATCGTTTTTGATCTCAGAAAGTCGTTTTTGACGTAAAATAACTGAAATAGCAAATGCAAAAAACACCAGGATAACAACAATAACAGCGGCAAGATACCACCAGGGTGAAGCATCGAGGCTTACAGTAGAAATGGTTTTTTTCTTCACTTCGGGGAAAAGTACCGTGAAGTAATGACCGTCTTTTTTCCAATCGAGCTTTTTGGTGTTTTTCAGTACCTCTTCGCTTTCGGAAGGTTCGTAGCCTGCATGTTTGATATAATGCATGCGTTTCCCGAAGTGTATTGAATCGGTGAAGCAATCGTAAATTCCGTAGATGAAATCTTCGTTGAGACTTTGCTCATCGAATTCACGTTTTAATAAAGTTTCCAAATAAAAGGGCTGTACCTCATCGGCAATATCAACGACATAATAGTTGGTGCGAACCTGTTTAATTGCTCCGTAGAATTTGATGGAAGCATTGTCTCCGCCTTCAGCTTTCTCAAGTACATTCCGAAGTGCAATATGTGTCCGGTCAGAAAAATCGCGTAAAGCGAGAGCTTCTTCCTTTTTCTGAATTTCAATCGATTTATGCTGTGTTTCAATCGTTTTTCGAATCCAGGCAATCTGAATAAACAGGATGCTCACAAATGAAATGAGTCCTAAAATGATTACGGTATTTACCTGTTTTCTGTTCATTTCCGATTAAGCTACTCCTGTTTCAGGATCAATTTCTGTTGCCCACGCAATTATTCCGCCTTCAAGGTTGTAAAGGTTTTCAAACTGGTGATTCATTTCCAGGAACTGGATCACGTTTGCGCTTCTTTTTCCGGATCTGCATTGAACGATCACTTGCTTGTCTTTTGAAATACGATCAGCATTTGCCGGAACATCGTTCATGGGAATATGTTCGCTGCCTTCAATGCTGCCTGCTTCGTATTCGTAATCTTCACGCACATCAATCAATTGAAAATCGGCGTTTTGATCCATTAATTCTTTTAGTTCTTTAACAGTTATTGATTTCATAGTTATTAATTTAAAATTGAAAAGAAGTGATGAATCTAAACGTTTCAATTGTCAATTCTACATTTTGAATTATTAAAATCCTTGTACTCCGTTTACGGTTGTGTATTTCAATACGTTTTTCTTTTCCGGGTGAATGCGTGCAAATGCCGATTGAACCGCCAAAGTTCCTTCGTGGAATCCGCAAAGTATCAGTTTCAACTTATTCTCATAAGTATTCACATCGCCAATAGCATAAATCCCCGGAATGTTGGTAGAATAGTCCAGGGTATTCACCTTGATTGCACTTTTCTCTATTTCAAGTCCCCAGTCTGCAATTGGTCCGAGTGAAGGTTTCAACCCAAACAAAGGAATAAAATGGTCTGTCGGGCGAATGATCTCACCTTGCGTTTGGTGATTGATGACTACTTTTTCCAATTGAGAAGCCCCCATTAATCCGGTTACTTCAGCTTCGGTAATTAGAGTAATTCCTCCTTTTTCGGCCAGGTCAATTACTTTTTGAACGGAGTCCAGATGTCCGCGGAACGATGCGCTTCTGTGAACCAAAACCACTTCAGAGGCGATGTTTTTTTCAGCCAGGAAGTATGACCAATCCAGGGCCGAATCGCCACCGCCGGCAATTACACAGCGCTTGTTTCTGTAAAACTCAGGATCTTTGATAATGTATTCAACTCCTTTGTCTTCAAAGTCAGCAATGTTTTCGATAGGCGGTTTACGCGGTTCAAAAACTCCCAGCCCGCCGGCAATAATAACAACAGGCGCCTGGTGTTTTGTTCCTTTTACGGTAGTTACAATGAATTTTCCGTCCTCGGTTTTGTCAATACTTACTGCGGCTTCACCAAGTGTAAAGCCCGGTTTGAAAGGTGCTGCCTGTTCCATCAGATTGTCGACAAGTTCTCCGGCAAGTACTGATGGAAATCCCGGGATATCGTAAATTGGTTTTTTCGGGTAGATTTCCGAACACTGCCCGCCCGGTTGTGGCAATGAATCAATCAGGTGACAATGTAGTTTTAAAAGACCTGCTTCAAAAACGGTGAACAAGCCACACGGGCCCGCTCCAATAATAATTATATCAGTTTCAATCATCTTACTTTTCTGAGTTGCAAAAATAATCATCCTCGTGTAATTAGTTAGAATAGTTCTACCGAATTACAAGAAGATTAACAAAGTGATTTCTTTGAAGAATAATCATTAGTTTCTCCCCCTTGAGGGGTAATTATGTGTTATACGCACCCAGTCCCAAATTTGGTTATTATCTATAAGAATAGGTATCTAAATTGCGCAGCGCCTGCCTGTATGCTCAGGCAGACAGGTTAGCGAGCACGAAATTCGTGCATTCGCGAATTGGCTCCGTTAACACTTCGCAAAAGAAGGACTAACTGTTTGTTGGGTGTTTACATAACTCCCCCTTGAGGAGAGATTAAGTGGGTGGCATAGTGTTCTATTGTCGGACGGGGGGGGGGGGGGGGGGGGGGGGGGGGGGGGGGGGGGGGGGGGGGGGGGG
>CAMLIF010000157.1 GCA_946479985.1 uncultured Flavobacteriales bacterium | reverse complement strand
ACTCCTTTACAATGTACGGATTCAGGTAGTCTTTATAGATTTTAATGATTTCGTACCAGTCGGAATACTTTACATTCATTTGAGCATACATTCTGCCCTGCAGGATAAGTTCTTTGGTATATTCCGCCCATTTATCTTCGTAAATAGCGGCTCGTTGAAGTTCCTGGGAGCGTTTACTCTGTTTTTCCTGCTCCTCAGGAGATTGTAATTTCATGAGTTCTCCCCAAAACGGATGAACAGATAGAAAATCTCTGAGTTCTTCGGTAATTTCCGATTCATACTTTTTACCGAACTCAAAGCATTCTTTGAGAAGGGAAATGTCGTTTTTACTGAAATTCGGATTAGCGATGAGCGACTCTGTGAGTAATGTAGATTCCATGTGTAGTGAGTTATGGTAATCAGACTTCGGTTTATGAATCAGACCTCAGCCTTTAAAATAGCGGATAATATTTTATCGTTCAAAAGAACTTGAACCAATGTAAGGCTTTATTCTTTAAATGTCAAGTAAAATGACCGGGTGCTGCTTGCTCAGGGTTTTTCTTATTGCCAGCAACCTTTGATAGAGTTGTAATTGACCGTTTGTTTCCGGAGAATGCATCGATTGTTTAAAAAAAAAGCGGTCGTGGTTTTTTCCAACCCTGATTACACCTATATTTCCGATACCATTTTCGGGATGCACAAAGATTTGTGCAGTCGTAGAAGGAACACTTAATTCAGGATAGGTATGTGTTTTTCAGCAAGTGCAAGTTTTATAGCAGGAGCAGCTTTAACCGTTGCGGGAATAGCTTCAATAAGTCAGGTACGTAAACCTCAATATCTTGTTTTTGCATGTATGCCATTGATGTTTGCTGTTCAGCAGATTTGTGAAGGGTTTGTGTGGCTTTCCTTATCCGACCCCGATTTTGTTCCCTGGCACCATTTGTCGAAACAGACTTTCCTGTTTTTCGCACAAGTAGTATGGCCCTTTTTTATTCCGTTTTCGTTTTATTCCATTGAACGCTCACCTGAACGGAAAAAGATTCTTCGATACTTTGTGTTCGCAGGAGCAGCTGCTTCTATCATATTTGGTTTCCGTTTGATTTTTTCTGCTTCGGTTGCTCAAATCGACAGTTGCCATATTTCTTACGAATTGAAGTCGCCACTTGCACTCCGCATAATTGCAGGCATGCTGTATGTAACAGCCATTGTTATTGCGCCTTTTTTCTCCACCTGGAAACGAGCCATTTATCTGGCTTCAGCCAATGTGATTTCTCTGGTTGTTACGGAGGTTTTCTTTGAAGTATACCTGGTGTCTGTCTGGTGTTTTTTCGCCGCAGCGCAAAGTATGCTGGTGTTCTTTATAATGCGGGAAATACGGAAGGAAACGCAGAGAAAGAAGAGCGCGAAGTCTCTGACTAGTCACAGATAGCTTAACGTCTGTCAATTAGAGTACTAAAAAGAACTGTACAATGAATGATTAAAGTCAAAAGATGCCTCGGCGTTCTTCTTTCTTTGTTGTTATTGAATTAAGTCTCTTTGCTGTTTTATATGTCTTTTTCTCCCAAATCTCCGTTCGACGGTCCGTTAATCACTTTCCCGAAAGCGGTAAAGCGTGAACCATGCGCCGGACAGTCAAAGGTCTTTTCATCTTCATTCCACTGAACAATTGCGCCAAGGTGCGGACAAACAGCGGTACACGTGTGAAGCTGGTTTTGGTCGTCGCGGTAAACTGCCACTTTCTTCAGTCCTTCTCTCAGAACGGCCCCTTCGCCCGGTTTTAGTTCTTCAACGGTTTTTATATCGCCTGGCTTCAGCCATTCTCCGTACTGGCGAATCATATTTCCGGCCTCTTTCAGGTAATCGCCGGGAGCGTGTGCTCCTGCATGACGAGCAGGATCAAACACATTAGCCCATTTATTTTCTTTGCCAAGAATGAGGTCCGTTATGAGCATTGCCCCAATAGCAGCATTGGTTATTCCGTTTCCCGAATCGCCGGTAATAATATACGTTGTTTTACTTCCCGGATTCTTCCCGATAAAACCGCAGCCGTCAACGGTATTGATTACCTGCCCGGACCACTGAGTAACAATTCCGGCAAGCGACGGGAAATGTCCTTTCGCCCAGTGCTCCAAACGTTTGTATCTCGTTATTGCGGGAAGTTCCTCCCGATCCTCCTGTCCGGTTCGGTAGTCTTCGCCTCCAACAATCAAATAATCAAATTCATCGTTTCCTTCTTCAATGCGCACATAGTGATAAGGCTTCTGAACCCATGGAACTTCCTGGTCCCCGGTATCCCACCACAAGGCGGGTTTAATACTTCCCTTAGGAATTTTTGCAGCAATTGCATACGTTCTGTAAGGCCATTGTTTCGTATGTGTGATCAAAGGCCCGGTGACCGGAGCATTGGTAGCAATAACAATGTGATCTGCCAAAACAGTGAATCCGTTTACCCTGGCGCTGGTTTCCGTAAATTCTTTTGCTTTTGACTGAGTGAAAATTTTCCCGCCTTTACGAACAACTGCATCGGCCAATTCATGAAGGAAAAGCATTATGTGGAATTGCGCCTGGTTGTGCAGGTGGAGACAGCGTTTGTTCGCACCATTCACAAAACCGGGAATCGATTCATGTATGTCGGTTTTAAAACCGAACCGCTGAGTTACCTCGTATTCTTTTTCAATTACCGATTCATCATCGGAAGGATGAGCGAACAAATACCCACTGACACGTTTGAAATGACAATCGATCTGTTCTTTTCGAACAACTTTTTCAATCCAGTCGATTGCGGCCCGGTGTGCTTCTCCGATCAATTGCGCATCTGTTGGTCCGAACCGCGATTCCAGGTCGTAATACTGGGTGTCGAGCGAGTAGGTTAGATGGGCTGAGGTACGACCCGTTTCACCGCTTCCAATGTCGCCGTCTTCTACAATAATCACATTTTTGCCCTTTGTGAGGAGTTCATACGCAGTTGTTAAACCGGCAATGCCGCCACCAACAATCAGTACATCAGCTTCCATAGGTTTAGAAAGTGGTTCGAACGAATTGTCCGTGGATTTCAGCATCCAAACCGGCGTATTATTCCCGGAGGTATGTTCTTCATCAAAAAATAGTCTCTCCCGCTTCATGTTTCTCATTTTAACTATTGCTCAGGAAGTTAGGTAAAAACGGATTTTTGGAATGAGCGAATTAGGAAAATTTAAGATACTCTTACGGTTCGAAACTGACGGCAAAAGAAGAAAGAAAAGAATTATTCGTTCCGAAACAAGGCACGCGAATTTCCTTATCCCGTTACTCTTTTTTCTTCAGAACAATCTTAATTACACAAGCCATTTCCATTCGGTCATCAACAGTAATTGGCTTGGAGAAATAAGTCTCATAGCCCTTTTTCTCGATTTGAACTGTTATACCTGAGCCGTCTTTAAAGAAAGTTGCTCTTGGACCCGGTTGTGGAACATCAAAAACAATTTCGTCACCCGATCTCAGAACAGATCGGTAATCTGTTACCGGAAGATTGTTTTCATCTACCACTTCCAGGATAATATTCCCTTCGTAGCCGTTTTCAACAATATTGAGATAACGAATCTCTTCTATAGTCTGATTCATTCTTAGAGTGTCCTGACCAAATACCAGCGGCATCTGGAATAACACAAAAGCGATTATGAGATAATTTTTCATCTGAGTAAACTTTAAACGTTGCTCTTTAAAGGTAGGGGAATTGAAACTGGAAGAGAAGGGGAATTAGGATAAATTAGGAGTATGATAATAATCTTTAGAACCGTAAATGGAAAAACGAAAAAAGTGCTAACTTCGTTCCCGCTAACAGCGAATGCCCACGTGGTGAAATTGGTAGACATGCCATCTTGAGGGGGTGGTGCCATTAGGTGTGCTGGTTCGAATCCAGTCGTGGGCACAAGTAAGGTCACGTGAGATTTATATCCCACGTGACCTTTTTGCTTTGGGTTGAATCGTCCGGTATTGTTGAGAAGTAGCGCCACCGTATCGTCGATTTCTCCGGTTCGAACTTGAAAGCCATCAAAAATGAACTTTTGGGGGAATATGGAACCAAGCAATTTCTTTTTCTCTCTAACCCCGTGGTTTCTGTACCATTCCATGAGATTGGTAAGAATTTTCAATTTTTCGTTCATTCGTTCCAACGAAGATTCTTTATCTGCTTTCAGTTCGGTTAATTTGGACTTTGTTTCACTGGTTTGTATGTCCAGTCGCTTCTTCATTTCGGAGTAATCAGCGGGTTCTAATTGCCCGTTCATTAACATATCCTGCAATCGCTGTTTTCGTTCTTCCAACGTGTTCAATTCCTTTTGAATTGTTCCTTTCTCCTGTCCGTGTTTATGCCCGTTTCCGCTGACCTCATCTTGTATCAAAACTGAATAGAGTTTATCTACTCCTTCGATTATCTCAATAGTGCTTAACAGCTTTTCGATTTCGGTATTTGCAGTTTCTGCTCTGTAACGTTCCTTTTTACAAACCGTGCAATGGTAGTAAAAGTGTCGCTCTCCGTTTCTGCTACGTGAAGCACTTCCTGTAATATGCCCCCCACATTTTGAACAGCATAAAATTCCGCGCAATGGTAATTCTTCGCGTTCTTGAACGGAAACATGTTTTTTCTGTTTCTTGTTGCGCTGTGATAAGATCAATTGTACTGCATCAAACAATTCTTCCGTTACAATTGGTTCATGCAGTCCGGTAATAGTAATTTCCGGTTCAGTGTCGGTCGCTTTAACTACTATTTTTCCTGCATATACATTATTCCGAACCAACACACTAAAATTGGAGCGTGTAACGTATAATCCACGCTTGTTAAGTTCCATTCTGATTTCACTTAACGGACGGTCATTTTTCAATACTTCTTCAAATACCCAACGTATTAACGGGGCTTTTTCATTGGGAATGATTAAAGCGCGGTTTTCTTCGTCTCTACTGTTTTTATACCCAACCGGAGCCATACCAGTCCAACGCCCCGCTTTTTTTGCTCCTCTATGACCTTTAACTGCCCGATCCGCACGGATGTCATTATCTACTTCGGGTAAGGATAAGTAAACTGCTAACACAATCTTATTTTGCGGTACGTTTAAATCCAATGGTTGGGTAATCGCTTGCGGTTCAATCTCCAACTTTTTCAGCTTTCCAATCATTGTGTAAGCGTCCGCGATATTGCGTGAGAATCTATCCCACGCAACAAATAAAACGTAATCAATAACGCGCTGATTCGCTTTAGCGTATTGCATTAGCTTCGTCCATTCGGGACGGTCGAAATTCTTCGCACTGTAATCCTCTTGAAAAGTAACTGTAATCTCTATTCCATGAGCAGTACAAAATCGCTCTAACTGCTCTCTTTGTTCGGGTAAACTATACCCTTTCGCAGCTTGCTCGTCAGTACTAACACGGATATATAGAATTGCTCGCTTTTTCATTTTACTCTGTTCTTTATTTGCATACCATCAATTTCAGCTAGTTTGTATAGAAACTGAATGATCTTTCTTATTTGCTCATCTGTGCAGTTCTTGAAACGCTTTCCAAGAATTTCTCTGCACTTTTCAATCGTTATCATGTTGATTGATTTTGCAATGAAGTTATTTGGGATAACTCCGACCCATCCTTTTTTGTGAATTATTGTTAAAATTGAATCTTTATGGATTCATGCATATTTGTATTCACTCAAGAATTCTTGAGTGAATACAGGAAACATTCATAACGTTGTAAAAGAATTTCAACGATTGAAGTTTACGAAGCATCGAAAAATGCTTATGAAATCGATTGTTTTTTGGTGGTTCTATCGTGAAAGGGAAGAAGTTCTACCCCTATCCGATTTTGGTCTTATTTCAACTATAGGAACTTCTATTCACGTTAACGTTCCAAAGGATAAAATTGTTACGCGAAAACGTAATTATTTGTGGATTGCGTTTCAACAACCATTCTAGCAGTTGTTTCGATAGTAACTCTATCTTGAAAGAATTGGAAACTTCTGATACGCTCTATTCTTTAAATCATACTCTGAGATTGCTTCTTTTCAATATACTCCATAATTGCAGCCCGCGAAAAACGAACACTTCGTTCATTGATCCGAATGGCAACAAGAACACCCTCATGCACCAATTTGATTAATGAGTTTTTACCAATCTTCAGAATTTGTTTTACTTGTTCGTTAGTGAGTAATTCATCCTCTATTTTCATTGTTTTTGGTTCATCAATTACGGTTCGACTTCTACTTTTCTCTAATTCAGAAATTCGTTTTTGTTGTTCTATTACAGTTTGTTTCAACCGTTCAATTTCCTCGTTCATTTTTTCTATCGCGAGCTTAACTACTATTTCCATGTTTAAACTGTTTTTTAATTGTTGATTTTGTTTTAATTCCAAATTCACTCTCTTAGTGGATCGTATTTATAAAACAATGGATTTACAGTGAAAAGATTACACCGTTTAAACAAAAAAAATCATGAACCCTAAAAAATCCGTGTATGACAGATAAGTGAATGAAGTAATGACCCAGTCTTACTCCATGCATTTATGACCGATTGTTTTTCGACTATCCGAGTCGGATTCAAGTCGATTCCGACCCAAAACGGTTTCGACGAATCTTTCTTTCCGACTTGACGAACTCTATAATCCGACTTGCCTAAGTTTACTTTCCGATAGATGAATCATTGCAGTTCTTTGTAGCCGACTCAATTTCAAGTCGGTTTAAGTCGAATTCTACTCGGATTCATTTCGACGAATCTTTCTTTCCGACTTGACCAAATGAAAGATCCGACTTGCCCAAATCTACTTTCCGATAGACGAATCACTGCAGTTCTTTGCAGCCGACTCAATTTTAAGTCGGTTTGAGTCGAATCTTACAAGAATCCATTCGACGAATCTTTCTTTCCGACTTGACCAAATGAAAGATCCGAATTGACCAAAT
>CAMLIF010000156.1 GCA_946479985.1 uncultured Flavobacteriales bacterium | reverse complement strand
TCAACAAGTGTTCCGGCAGGAGTTTGTGCTTCCTCATCAAGCCAGTTAATAACTCCGTCGCCATCATCATCACGTTGTTGTTCTTCCAGTCTTTTTACCCGTTGCTCAAGTGATTCGATCTGATCATTTTGATTTGGCAATACCGCCCAGTCTGCATGTCGCGCATGACGTCCGAAGTTGTATTGCAGCCCCAAAGACAAATTCACCAGGTAACCGTCTACGCCCCGGTTATTGTATGAACTGTTCACAGAGCGAAGATCATACGTGTAATTCTGATAAATATTCGCAATAACCGATGCATCCACGCTCATGCTGAATCGTTCAGACAGCCTTACCTGCGGTGTTAACCCGACAATTCCATGCATCATGTGATTGGGGGAAATCAGTGATCCATCCAGCACGGAATAACCAGGCCCCATGTGAAAGAGTAATCCGATACGGCGTGTCCAGGTCTGAAAATCCATGATATTCCCAAGGTTGGCAACACCCTCTAAGGAAACGCGGTAATATTCCGAAGAAAAATCCGGTGTTCCTGAAAGTTCTCTGAAATTGTCATATCCGCCGCCGATGCGTATCCCGAACTTGGTGTTAACTGCATATCTGAATCCTAATCCAACGTGGAAGAGATTCACAGTTGCAGCATCATAGTCGTTCGACATGGGTTCAAGCGGATTGTTCAGCCCGAATTGAGCATCCACAGAAAAACGGTTATAAACCGTGTCCTGGCAGTAAGAAGTGTTTAGAACTAATAGTAAAAATAAAGTAAGAAAGCATTTCATATCCGATAATTTATACATTCCGACTAAAGTATGGAAACCAGTGTGTTACTATTTTATACTCTTTGTGGTTTTTCTTACATTCTTCACATATCTCAGCAAAATAACAGTCAGAAAGTTGATTTTTCCCCCTGATAATGAATACTGAAATCTATAAAATCGATTAGTTCATCGGTAAAAACGGCTCAAACTTCTATTTCTCCCGGTGTTTACAATCTTTAAACACAATATTTGTGAAATGAGTTTAGAACCAGGGAGCAAATTGATCAAAACAGGAATTCATGTCCTTATATGGTCGCTGTTGTTCTTCCTTCCGTACATGATTTTTCCGCGAATAGGAAATGAATTCCGCCCCGGTCTGGCACATCTGCTTCCACTTGTGTTCAGTGCAGTTATTTTCTATATTAACTATCTGATCTTAACGGATAAATTATTGTTCGAACGCCGGTTTGTCTGGTATTGTCTCATCAATGGGCTGCTTCTCCTGTTTTTTCTTTGGGTAAATTGGATATTACATGTGTTTATCAGGCCAAAAATGCCGGAATTTGAAACCGCAGGGCGTATGTTTCCGGGAAAACCACTCGACATAACTAAATTCTTTGTTCTCAAGGACCTGTTTTCACTCTTTGTTCCCGTAATCTTCGCCATTGCACTCCGGTCTATGGAGCGCTGGGTAAAAACAGAAGGCGAGAAAAAGGAAATTGTAAACAAAAGCCTCGAATCGGAACTGGAACTGCTGCGCTATCAGCTGCAGCCGCATTTCTTTTTTAATTCACTCAACAATATTTATTCGCTCATTGCAATCTCTCCAGCCAAAGCGCAGGACACAGTGCTTGGCTTAAGTAAATTGATGCGCTATCTCCTGTACGAAACAAATCACCGTGAAGTAGATCTTGCCGATGAAATTTCGTTCCTTACAAATTACATCAAACTCATGGAGATTCGCCAGTCTGACAAAACAACTACCAAATTGTCATTCCCGAAGGTGGAAGAAAATACGTATTTCATTGCTCCGCTATTGTTTATCGCGATGATCGAAAATGCATACAAGCATGGTATCTCTGCTACACAGCCTTCGTTATTGTTTTTCGGGCTTGAAATAAAAGAGAATCAGCTGTTGTTCCTGAGCGGGAACACAAGCTATCCTAAAACCAGGTCAGATATCAGCGGCTCGGGAATAGGATTAGATAATCTTCGTAAACGACTTGACTTATTTTATCCGGGTTCTTATGAACTGAGTATTGTGATGGGTAGGAAACCAATTGATTTCTTCGCAGCGGAAGAAGTTCCAAATATCGAAAGCGATCTGTTTTGGGTGCGTTTGCGTATTAACTTGAAACAAGTATGAAAATAACCTGTTTGATTGTAGATGATGAGCCATTGGCCCAGGAGCTGATTGGCAGATATGTTCAGAATACGCCTTTTCTTGAATGTGTGGGCGTGTGCAGTAGTGCTATAGAAGCATTAACGTTTATGAACACAAACAAAGTCGATCTGATTTTTCTCGATATCCAGATGCCGGAGTTATCGGGATTGGAATTTTCAAAGAATGTACCGAAAGAAACCCGGATCATATTCACTACGGCCTTCGACCAGTATGCGATGGAAGGATACAAGGTGAACGCCCTTGATTATCTGCTCAAACCATTTAGTTATAGTGAGTTTTATGCTGCGGCACTAAGGGCATGTGAATGGTTTGAAGCAAATCCGGTTACAGATCTCAGCAAAGATAAAGACTACATATTCGTGAAATCGGACTATAAACAAGTGCGGATTGATTTCAAAGACATCATTTATTTCGAAAGCCTGGGAGATTATGTTAAGATCTGTGTTAAAGATCAGCCGAAACCGATTCTTACCATTATGGGTTTAAAAGCGCTGGAAGCGCAACTTGATCCAGAATTGTTTATGCGTGTTCATCGTTCCTATACCATTTCGCTTGATAATGTCAGGGCAGTTGAGCGGGGAGCGGTATTGATGAGTAACGGAGTTTATATTAAAATTTCGGGTGGGTTCAGACGCAAATTCCAGGAGTTTATCAATGGAAAATCGGTTCGTTAAGCGTACAACGAAAAATCAACCAACGGTATTTTCGTGCAGTTCTTCGAGAGAATCATGCAGAACATCGATAATTCTAATTTAAAAAAAAACTAGCTGTTACATTTGACGCCTATTGAAATAACGCTTATTTGCAATGCAGGTATATACATTCAGAAACCTATTAGTTGTTCTTCTTCTTTCATCCGCATTTACCCCGGTTTTTGCGCAGCGTGAATTCACCTTTAATTCTGCAGGCAACGAATGCAATTTTAACTACACGTGTTACGCGCCAAACAATAACTATAATAATGTGCGAAGACCATTCATTTTTGTTCTGGGGAGTGAACACAATACCCCGGAGGAAACATTTGAAGCAGATCAGATGAAGGATTTACCTCAGTTCTATAATTACATGTTTGTATATGTACCGAATAGCGGAGGCAGCAGCAGCGACAAACTGGGATGTTTGGAAGCACTCGGAAGTTTGGTAACATTCAGCTATTTCTACGGTCATTCCAATGTTTTCCTGACGGTACTTGATCCGAACATCAAACAGGTAGATATTGACATGGTAAATCTGACGAACACCTTCAAAAGCGTCAAGTTTTCCGAGGGTACAAACCCAATCTCCGAAACTTCTGAAATAACTGAGCAGTTTGTAGAAGATTCAGAAGCGTACGGTGTAGTGGAAGTATACGAAGGAGACAGATACGGAACATTCTACGTGGAAGAAGAGGAAAACGACAAGCCTGTAATCCGTCAAAAAGCCACCAGAACCTATTTCGGCCCCCCGCAGGAATTTGACTTTACGTTAAGCGGAGTTGTTAAGGACGGTGCAACAGGAGAAGCGCTTCCTTTCGCTACTGTCCAAATCAAAAACACATCCCGAGGCGGATCGTCGAATGCCGACGGTTATTATACCGTTCAGCAGATTCCCACAGATACTTCAACACTTGTAATCAGTTATGTAGGTTATGAGAAAACAGAAGTGTTCCTCACGCCCATGATCAACAAAAAGCATTTTATTATAGAACTCACGCCATCTTCCCAGGAATTGCAGGCCGTTACTATCTCCGGCGCCCGGCAGGATGTTGTTCTATCAAAGCGGGAAGATGTGAGTGTGGTTAAAATGACACCCAAAAAACTCGAACAACTCCCGAATCTCGGTGAGCGCGATGTGATGAGATCCTTCCAGCTAATGCCGGGAATCAGCGCTTCGAATGAATCTTCTTCCGGTTTATATGTGCGCGGTGGAACACCTGATCAGAACCTGGTTCTTTATGACGGATTTACGGTATATCACGTAGATCACTTGTATGGTTTCTTCAGTGCTTTCAACTCCAACGCATTAAAAGATGTTCAGCTGTATAAAGGTGGATTTGAATCGCGTTTCGGAGGAAGACTGTCGAGCGTAACAGAAATTACCGGGAAAGAAGGAAATCAGAAAAAGTTCAATATCGGTGGCGATTTCAGCTTGTTGAGTATGAACGTCTTCGCTGAAATCCCTATCGGTAATAAATTCTCTTCGGTTATAGCTTTCCGCCGGTCATACAAAGGCCCGATCTACGACAAGATTTTTGAAAAGTTTAATAGTTCGGGCAGCGATGACGAATCAGCCGATCAGCCAGCAGGTGGCGGTGGCCCGGGCGGACAGCGCATGCAGGAAACGAAAGTTACTTCTTTCTTCTACGATCTGAACGGAAAATTTACCTATAAACCAACCGACAAAGACATTATTTCCTTCAGCATTTTCAACGGAACAGATAAACTGGATAACAGTTCTTCCTTTGATGCGTCTTCTTTTGGTGGCGGTAATTCCAATTTTAGTATGAGTTCCACAGACCTTACCAAATACGGAAATATTGGGAGCAGTTTAAAGTGGTCGCGGAAATGGGGAGAAAAATTCTATGGAAATACCATCGTGAGTTATTCCAATTATTACAGTGACAGAGACCGGTCGCAGGAACGCACAGTCACTGATTCGGATGGAGAGGAAACAACATCGAGCAGCGGTATTTTTGAAAAAAACAATCTGAAGGATTACAGTTTCAAATCAGATTACGAATGGAGTTTGTTTGATTTCAGCCAGATGCAGTTCGGTGTGTTCGCAACCTATTTCGATATTGATTACACCTATGCACAGAACGATACAACCACTGTATTGGACAAACACAACCTGGCTGTACTTTCAGGTGGATATATTCAGAACAAGTTCAAATTCTGGAACGAACGTATTCAGTTTGTTCCGGGAATCAGGGCAAGTTATTTTGAAACTACCAAGCAGTGGTATTACGAACCGCGTGCAACCATTTCATTAAGTATAACAGATGAGTTAACATTGAAAGGTGCAACCGGGAAATACTATCAGTTTGCAAACCGCGTTACTCGTGAAGATATTCTTTCGGGAAGCAAAGACTTCTGGCTGCTTTCGGATGGCAACTCGGTTCCGGTAAGCTCGGCAGTTCATTATATAGCTGGAATCTCGTATGAAACTCCGAAATACCTTTTTAGCACGGAAGGTTACTATAAAGAGATCAGCAACATAACAGAATATTCCCTCAGATTCAATACCAGCCCCGGCGGAGTAAGTTACAGCGAAAACTTTTTCACAGGTAGCGGATATTCAAAAGGAATGGAATTCCTCATTCAGCGAAAAGCAGGTAAAATTAACGGATGGGTCAGCTATACCTTAGGAGAAGCCCGAAGCAAGTTTGATGTTTATTCGGATGCTTATTTTGCCTCAAGCCAGGATGTTACACATGAATTTAAAGCGGTGGTTTTGTATAAATACAAACGATGGGATTTCTCAGCTACATGGGTTTATGCTACCGGGCGACCGTATACAGCACCTTCGGGCGCATACAGTATTACACTTCTGGATGGATCTACTCAGGATTTCTTTACCGTAACATCTAAAAACGGACTTCGTCTTCCTGATTATCACCGCTGCGATATTTCTGTTAATTACAAATTACTGCGTGGAGAAAAAGGAGATAAAAAACGAAGAGAGATTGGTTATATCGGCTTTTCCGTTTTCAACCTTTATAACCGCACAAACACGTGGTACAAACAATACTCCATTGAGGAGGGAGAGGTAATTGAAACAGATGTTAATTACCTCGGAATTACTCCAAATCTTACTTTATCATTAAAACTTCGGTAATGAAACAAATACTCTTTCTTACTTTTTTATGCTTGACTCTTCTGTCGCAGGTTTCTTGCGAGAAATCTGAAGTTTCCGAATTTGACGATACTCCGATCATTGAAGGTTATCCCAGGCCAGGGGAATACCTCACAGTTAAAATCAGCCGCCAGATTCCGTTTTCCGGAAGCGTACAGTATTCGAATGATGATATTAACAATCTGACGCTCACCGTTACATACAGCGGAGGTACACACGTGCTTACTCCATTGGGTAATGGTGTCTACATTGATAGTTCTATCATTGCCATGGAAGGGGAGAACTACAGCATATCGTTCGAGTTCAATTCTAAACTAGTTACTGCTTATACCTATATTCCGTCTAAGCCTCAGAATATGACCCAATCGGCAACAGAAATTGCTATTGAAAAAGTGGACAGCGCTTCCGGTCCTCCGTCGCAAACATCCATGCCTGATCCGATAGAGATCAACTGGACAAACACCGACGGATCATACTACCTTATTTTGGTGGAAAATATAGAATCTGATCTCGAGCCAATCCGCGATTTCGGTGACGAAGACCCTCCCGGGAACGCATTCAGGAAATCGCCCACAAACCTTGGTGTGGAAGAAATCCAGGCAATGGAATTTCAATATTACGGAACCCACCGAATAGTTCTCTATCATGTATTGCCTGATTATGCCACTTTGTATGACGAAAACAGCAGTAGCTCCCAGAATTTATCGAACCCTTCAACAAGTATAACTAATGGTTATGGAATTTTCACAGGATTAAACGCAGACACATTATATGTAGAAGTAACAGAATAAATAATTGGTTTTGATTCAAAGTAAAAGTATGGAAGAGAGAGGAGAATCGATTTCTCTAGTACTTGTGCTCACAGTAGGTCACCATCCTTCAGGGTTTCTCTGATAAAAGTTGTTTCTT
>CAMLIF010000155.1 GCA_946479985.1 uncultured Flavobacteriales bacterium | reverse complement strand
TATAAAAGCCGTTCCCCATAAAGGAACGGCTTTTTTTTATGCCCCTACTTTTTTGACTCTTCAAAAGACGAATGTGGGAGTGCCGACGTTTCTGGACACCAATGGATTGGCCAGCCAGGGTTACTAAATTATTTAATCATTAAATAGCAGCTAGTATCAGCTCCCATAGATAATTCAACTGTTTGTGAAATAAGTAAATCGATTTAGCTTCGTTTGTTTATTAAATAACTACTTTCGCGCCATGGAACTTATCACAACGTACATTTGTAAGCAATTTGATATCGGGATTAGTAATAATATGTTCGGTGGAACCCTTATTTCACTTATAGACGATGCTGCAGGTTCTTACGCTTCACAGATTTGTGACACTCCAAGGATGGTTACAATAAAATTTGATGAGCTTATTTTTAAGAAGCCCGTTAAAGTGGGAAACATTTTGAAGGTATATGGCCGTGTAACCAAATTCGGAAAAACATCGCTGGAATTATACATGGAAGTTCGAAAACACAATGTTTATACAGGAGAACAGGAAATAGTGACTCATACAAGTGTCACTTTCGTGCGGGTAGATGATGATGGCAAGGCGCTGCCAATTTCCGAGCGTGTAAAAGTGCGCTATGCGAAGAGAATTGAAGAATTTGGTAAAGGATTACTGAGCAGTTAGATCAGATCTTCTTCCAGAATACTCATGAAATCCTGATGTGTTTTTGTCTTTTTGAGTTTTCGGTACAGCTGCTTTCCATCAGAAAGTCCGTCACATAAGTATTCCCAATAAGATTGAAGTTTTCCTAAAGCGTAGCCCGGAGAATCATTGAATCCCAATAAACTTTCTTCTAATTTTCTAGTAAATAACTGGAGTTTTCGACGATAATCTTCAGGGTTATCAAAGATTTCCGTTTTAATTTCTTCAAATAATGCCGGATTGATCATCGCACCACGGCCAATCATAAATGAGTCAATACCAGCGAATTTTGTTCGTAATTCTCTGAATTCATCTGAATCGGTAATATCACCGTTATACGTAATTGAATGATTTGTTAGCTCCAAACAATTCAGGAATTGATCGTGATCACAAGTTCCGTTGTATAATTGTTTTGCATACCGGGCATGAATGATGATCTCTGTTAAATCAAAATTGTTAAGAAGAGGAAGAATAGTCAAAATGTCCGTTGTGTCCTCCATTCCCATGCGCATTTTGATCCCGATTTTCAAATTGGTTTGAGGAATTACTTCTTCGAGGATATTAACTATCGACTCCGGTTTATTTAGTAATCCGGCACCCAAATCTCTGTTTGTCACCATCGGATACGGACAGCCTAAATTCCAATTTACTTCGTTGTATCCAAGTTCTTCGATGTAGCGGGCCATAATAAGAAAATCAGAAGAACCGCACGCCATTAATTGAGGGATAATCGGGAAAAGGCTATTGTGTTTGGGTAAAATATCTTTCTTTGGACCTTCTTTTATCGATCCGTCGTTATTCATTTTTAAATATGGTGCGTAGAATTTATCAACTCCACCGAAAACCTTGAAGTGGGCATTTCTGAAATGAAAATCTGTGTAAGTCTGAAGCGGAGCAAGAGCTAATTGCATCACGGGCTTATGGAGTGGTTACCGAAACGGGCAGAATTTTCCCCTTAAAATAGTTTCCTGAATTCAGGGCGAAGTTTAAGATGAAATCGGCCATTTCACTTGCTGAATGAGGAGCATCATATCCGGGAAACGCTTGTGCGAGCATCTCGGTCTGAACTGCACCTAAACACAAACAATTAATGGAGAAATCACTTTCTTTATATTCCTCAGCCAACAGTTCTGTTAATGAAACCAAAGCTGCTTTCGAAGTCGAATAAGCCGATAAACCGGCAAATTTCATTGTTCCCTGAAAACCACCCATCGATGAAATCATTACAATGTGCCCGGATTTCGCCATTTTCGGAATGCAAACCTGTGTGATTTCCATTACGGACATCACATTTACCTGGTAACAGTTTTGAATTTCTTCACGCGTGAGTTCTAAAAAAGGTTTCACAACAATTTGCCCGGCGTTATGAATCAAAATGTCAATTTGATCGATATTTTTAATCAGATCCTCGAAATCTTTTTTTACCGTCTCACTGGTTAGGTCCAGCTGATGATAAACGGTATGGTCGTTTTGTGAAGCCGTTACTTTACTTCGTGAAAAACCATGAGTGTTGTGTCCAAGCTCAGAAAATTTTGCTGCTAGTTCTCTTCCAATTCCTCTGCTGGACCCAATTATCAAAACCGTTTTAGGCATTGAAATCCAATTTTAATACTTCACTTGTGGGATGCGACTGGCATGCTAAAATATAGCCCTGGCTCACTTCTTCATCCGTTAAAGCAAAATTGACATTCATTCGAACAGATCCTTCAATAATTTTGGCTTTACACGTACAGCAAACTCCTCCGCGGCAAGAATAGGGAACATCGGCGCCTTTTTTGTCCAAAGCATCCAGAATAGTACTTCCTTTTGTGTCTAATTCCAATTGGAATAATTCTCCGTCCAGCAAAGCACTAACATGGCTTTTTCCTTCAAAAAATGCCGTAGAAACAGTTTCCTCTGATTTCATGTGAACGGGAGTAGTGAACAGTTCGAAATGGATATTCTCCTTCTTCACTCCAAATACCATCAATACTTCCTGGATATCTATAATCATGTCTTCAGGGCCACACAAGTAGAACTGATCGGCACGTAAAATGGAAAGATCCGCTTTAATTGCTTCGCTGATCATTTGTTTGTTCATTCTGCCATGAAGGGCTCCCTGAATGGTTTCCTGGCTGTAAAACATTTTGGTAGTGCAATTCGCAAGATTAGCAACTTCTTCTGCAAACATTACGGAGTCCTTGCTTTTATTTCCATAAAAAAGAGTAATGTTGCCATCTTGTTTGGCTACTTTTTTAGCTAATGAAAGAATAGGAGTGATTCCGCTTCCTGCTGCAAAAGCAACAATATGTTTAGCAGGATTCCCTAATTTGAAATTTCCGTAAGGGACTGAAACGTCAACCGTTGAACCAACCTCGATGTTTTGTACAATCTCGTTTGAAACCTTTCCACCCAAAACTGCCTTTACACCAATAGCCAATCCTTCATCTTCTCCTGAACAAATGGAATAAGAACGAATTTCCTTCTTTCCGTCGATTTCAAAAGTAACATTTACATATTGTCCGGCTTCAAACGCAAAACTGGCTTTTAATTCTTCCGGAACGGCGAAACGGATCATAACCGAATCTGCGGTCAGTTTTAGTTTCTCAGAAACCTGAAGAAGTGCAGATTTAACGGTTTTCTCATCCGTCGAACGCCCTGCGTTCTCTTCTTTCTTATTAAAGCGTGAAAATAGTCCCATATTATTCGTCGAATGATACAATTAATTCTTTTGAAGTCGGATGTGCCTGACAGGTTAAAATATATCCGGCTTCCATTTCTTCTTTTTCTAATGCGTAGTTCACATCCATTACTGCAGTTCCCTGAAGTATTTTTGCTTTACAGGTACAGCAAACTCCTCCTTTACAAGCGTATGGAAGATCTGCTCCCATATCGTAACCTGCTTCCAAAACACTTTTTCCGTTCGAATCCAGGTCCATTACATAATGGTCGTCATCTAAAATGATCGTTACTTTTGAATGAACAATCTCTAAATCGGTTTGAACGTGTTCTTTTTTCGGAATTGCAGATGTTCCGAACAATTCAAAATGAATGTTCTTTTCATCAACTCCAAATGCAGACATACCATTTTTTACAGCGTGAACCATACTTTCCGGGCCACAGATGAAAACTCCGTCAATAGATTGATTTCCGAAGAAAGCTTTACAAATGTCAGCTACTTTTTCTTCATCGATTCTGCCTTTTTGTAAACGGTTACCCAAACTTTCTCTGCTTAGAACATGAATCAACCGGAATCGGTCCATGTGCAGATTCTTCAGGCTTTCGAGCTCTTCTCTGAAAATGATACTGGCAAAACCTTTGTTTCCGTAAATCATGGAGACTTCACTGTCCGGCTCATTTTGCAAAATGTTTTTTGCAATCGCAATAACCGGAGTAATTCCGGATCCTGCCGCAAAAAGCACATAAGATTTCTTCGCAGATTTTTCAGCTTTGTGAATGAAGTGCCCCATTGGCGTCATTACTTCTAGCTCATCTCCGGTTTTTAGATTAGATATTGCCCAGCTTGAAAAACGTCCATCCTCGACTTTTTTAACCACAACACATACTTTCCCTTCCGTTGGAGCTTTACAAATTGAATAACTTCTTCTCAATTCTTCATCATTGAGAAATGCCTTAATGGTGAGATATTGTCCAGCCTCGTATCGATAAGCCTCAGTTAGTTCTGCAGGAATATCGAAACAAATAGAAACAGCATCTTCAGTTTCATGTTGCATTTCATTTATTTTCAAACGATGAAAAGTTGGAGTCATTGAAAAAAAGTTTCGACAAAAATAGTAAGAAAAAGCGATAGTCTGCCGTGAGGGAACGACCGACCGGTGACAAGCGTTAATACGAATAGAAATAGGGAGAAGCGAAATTTTTGAATACTCTATATTGAGATACCTTGGAGTGGTTCATGTTCTTTAGAATCGAAGTATGCTGAAGGAATGAATTAAGATCGAAGGAGCGGATAATATTGTAAAGTAATTTAACGTTAATATGTGAGTAAATACATTTTTTGGTCAGAAGTGAATTTCTTTGTAAATTGTGAACAGAATGACAACAAAACGACAACATTTGGTAGTAACGGAAGGAATCGCAGTCAGTGTCAATACGATGTTCAGAACTGATATCTCTAACGCTAAGGATGGAATATACTTCTATCACTATAATATTAACATTGAAAACCGAAATGATTTCCCGGTTCAATTATTACATCGCGACTGGTTTATTTTTGATTCGCTCCATGCTTCAACCCATGTAAGCGGTGAAGGAGTTATTGGTCAGCAGCCCGTTTTGCAACCGGGCGAGATCTATAATTACACAAGTGGCTGTGAAATTCGTTCCGAAGTAGGCTCAATGACTGGCTTCTATACCTTCGTGAATCAGGATTCAACACATTTGTTCCGCGTAGAAATTCCTACATTTCAATTGGTTTTTCCTGGAAAACTGAATTGATGTTTACTTCTGTTTTCTTAACCTGAGAGCTAAGAAAATACTGAGTATTGCCAAAACCACAATGACAATCCACTCAATTGAAATTTGTTTCCAAAAACCATCATCAGACATCAACCCTTCTGATTCTGCTTCAATTTCCAGACGCATAAATTCAAGTTGTTTATTTTTGATCTCTTCTTCGTCTTTTAAATTTTGGGTAATTGTTTCATCCTGAAGATCAATATAGCGTTCAAGATAGTGGTTTGCCTGCTTAAAATCGTTCGTGTTTTTATACAGGTTCGCCAAAACAAACAGTGCATCTTTCTGTTCGTTACGTAAATTATTGCTGCGGGCGTATTCAAGCGAACGTTTATACCATGCTTCAGCCAAAGCAGTTTTCCCAATATAGAACTGGTAATCCCCCAGATTGTAATAACTATCGGCTATGGCGCGCTGATCTTTTGCTTTTAAACGTTTTTCCAGACCAATCTCAAAATATTCCCTGGCTCTAACAGTATCACCTTTTTCAAAATAAATGATAGCTAAATTGTTGATCGCATGTCCCAATGACGTAGTTAAATCTAATTCTTTTGCAAGTGAATACGACTCTTTGAAAAATTTTTCGGCTTGTTTCAAGTCGCCCGATAAACGATAAATATCCCCTAATCTGGCATAGGCAGCACTCATTCCACGTTTTAAACCAAGGGTTTTTGCTTTTGCCAGGTATTTCTGATATTCCTTTATCCCTTTGCTCTTCTGGTTTTTAAGTATATAAGCTTCCGCAAGAGAAATCATCCCATAAGTCTGAACTTCCGGATCAGAGCATTTCGTACTGTGCTTGATCGATTTTTCCGCCCAATACATAGCTGAAGAAGCATCTTTTTCCAACCGATATCCCTGACTGATAATTTTGCAGGCAATACTCAGCTGCTCATCGTCGCCCCGTTCTTCCATATTCGCCAGAAGTGCTTTTGCAGTTAGAATACCATCTGCAGTTTTCCCGATTTCAACATAATATTCGGATAGAATAAGCTTTCCGGTTTCAATTGCCGGGAAATAATGTTCGTCGATTCCATAATAGAAAAGATCTTCTCCCAGGGTAGCGAGTGAATCTTTATTCTCACTGATATATATTGCTGCTAAATCAGAGGCCGCTTTTACCTTCGATGACGGAGAGCCGGTCCTGTAAGTAACTAATAGTTTTTGGGTATCTTGTCCAAAACCGGCAAATGACAGGAAAAGGAAAGCTAAAATAGAATAGTATGTTTTCAAAAGCTGTTTTTTACAATGATACAAAATTAGTGGTTTTAAGCTTTAAGTCTCAGTGAAACAATTCGCATTGTAGAATACAATTCCATCCTTTTGCGTAACTTTACCCTGCAAAATTTTAAGTATGTCGAATGCGATTTTTACCGTTCCTAAAGCAGTGAACGAGCCAGTTAAAGCCTATGCTCCCGGGAGTATAGAACGCGATTCTCTAATTGCTGAATATAATAAATTGTACAATCAGGATCCTATTGAGATTCCGTTATATATTGGTGGACAGAAGATCACAACTGCCGACAAACGTCCAATGTCGCCGCCACATGAAAAGGCGAAAGTTATTGGTCATTTTTCTTATGGAACTGCTAACCATGTAAGTCAGGCAATTGATGCGGCTTTAGCTGCGAGAACAGAGTGGGCTAATTTACCCTGGGAACAGCGTGCTGCAATCTTTTTGAAAGCTGCTGATTTACTTGCCGGGCCATTCAGAAACAGAATGAACGCTGCTACCATGCTTGCTCAGTCGAAAAATGTTATGCAGGCGGAAATTGATGCCGCATGTGAGTTGATTGACTTTTTCCGTTTTAATGTTCAATACATGACTCAGGTTTATCGCGAGCAGCCTGAATCATTACCAGGAATGTGGAACCGCTTGGAATACCGCCCGCTGGAAGGATTCGTATTCGCTGTA
>CAMLIF010000154.1 GCA_946479985.1 uncultured Flavobacteriales bacterium | reverse complement strand
AATTTCACCTGAAACGATATTGCCCATGTAGTAGCACTATAACGCCACTCCATTTGACTATACTCAACTGTAAGAACACGGTTAGGAGCTGTTCCAGTCAGTTTGTAATTCACATTTCCACCAGACCCGGTAGCCAAATCATCCCATAAAGGTGCAATACGAGGTCTTGGAGTACCAGTATTTAAGTTGTTAAAAGCATCAGAGGAAAATGTCCCGGAACCCAACCCGATCCATCCGTTGCTTGAAGCACAGAAAGTAGTATAGCTATCACAGCCCATTACAAAGGTAAATCCGATAGGCAACGTACCGGAAACAACATCATCTAAACTCGCGCCATGAATGGCTGTTGGTGAGGTATTCGCTGTAAAGGTCCCCGTTGTTGCAGTAAAGGAATAGGTTTGAGAAAAACCGATCACAGCCATCATCAGAGATACTGCGATTAAATATATCTTTTTCATAGTTATAGAAGTAAGGCGATTAGCGTACGAAACTTTCAGTTCCCGATTTTTCATAGTAAACAGGAACACCATTATCTAAATAATATGCTTGAATGTTTACGCGTTCCAAAATCCCCAAAATCATATTTGAATTCATCGTTCCATGAAACTTCAAATACACTTTCTCATTGGTTTGATCAATGTCAAAAGAATAAATACCTGTGGGATACTTTGCAAACTCCGCCTGAACAGAGGCTTTAACAACATCATTTGAAAGTCCTTCGCAATGAATTTTAATAAGAGTAAATTCTTCGGTGGAACTTTGAGCATGCAGAATTCCGGAATGGATTTCCGTCTGGGAATAGGATGTGGCTGCAAAGCATACAGCAAGCACGGGGACAATTATCCCGATTGGTAATTTCATAGTTTTGAGCATAATAGTTGCCCAAATTTAAGTCTTCCATCGCATAAAAAAGTAGCCATGTGAAATTTAGCTCTATTTTCATAAAAAGAAATTGGCGGTCAATCCCATGAAATATTCACGAATCAACCACCAATATTCAATAAAAACACTATTATGCTCAATAACTAGTGTTCTCCACCTAACGACTTTAATATTCTTTGAACACCAAAATTTAACAGATACATTAATTTAAAATGCTAAATTCAATAAGTGTTTAATTTATAACAATCAGTTACATAAAACTATTTACTTGGAAGCATAAGACAGAATCACTGAATTTATCAGATCTTCATTTCCTATTATATAAGATAAACACGGAAATTTCCGGATCGAATAACGGTTGTCAAAAATAGAATTCCTGACAAAGAAAGGAGAAGTAGTTCTCTCGTCTCGTTCATAGTAAGTAGTAATTGTTTCTTAGTAAGGTCAAATATATATTTCTTAAGACCATAAAAAACGTGACAAATTTTTGAAAGCGCTCGTATTCAATTTCTTTTGGCAGGCTGAATAAGCAATTTTTCACTCAGAAATAAGATTTACTCAAAAAACCCGGCGAAATATTAAACCTTCACACAATATTCACAGAGCAAAAAAAACGCGGAAAAGTTAAAATAATAACCTTTCCGCGTTTAAATGAATAAAAATACAACTACATGTTTCGTCGGTACTGACCTCCTACTTCAAATAATGCTTTCGTAATCTGACCTAAAGAAGCGTATTTACAAACTTCCATCAGGTGTTCGAACAAATTCTGGTTTTGGATCGCTGCCTGCTGAACGCCGCTCAATGCGTTATTCACCTGATCAGCATTCGCTGCCTGTAAGTTCTTAAGCATTTCAATCTGATATGCTTTTTCTTCTTCTGATGCACGAATAACTTCTTTCGGCTCAACCGTAGGCGAACCTTTTGAGCTGAGGAAAGTATTCACCCCGATAATAGGGAATTCGCCGTTATGCTTTAATGTTTCGTAATACAATGATTCTTCCTGGATCTTAGAACGCTGATACATCGTTTCCATTGCACCAAGTACTCCGCCGCGTTCTGTGATACGATCAAATTCGGTAAGAACTGCTTCTTCAACCAGATCTGTCAATTCTTCTATAATAAACGATCCCTGTAACGGATTCTCGTTCTTCGCCAATCCTAACTCACGATTAATAATCAACTGAATGGCCATTGCTCTTCTAACCGATTCTTCGGTTGGAGTTGTAATTGCTTCATCATAAGCATTTGTATGCAATGAATTACAGTTATCGTAAATAGCGTACAAAGCCTGAAGCGTTGTTCGGATATCGTTGAAATCAATTTCCTGTGCGTGTAACGATCGTCCGGAAGTCTGAATGTGGTATTTCAGCATTTGGGCACGCGGATTCGCACCGTATTTTTTCGATAAAGCTTTTGCCCAGATTCTTCGTGCAACACGGCCAATTACTGCGTATTCCGGATCAATTCCGTTTGAGAAGAAAAACGACAAGTTCGGCCCGAATGCATTGATATCCATTCCGCGGCTCAAATAATATTCCACATACGTGAATCCATTCGCCAGGGTAAATGCCAATTGTGTAATCGGATTGGCGCCCGCTTCAGCAATATGATAACCTGAAATAGATACCGAATAGAAATTTCGGACTTGCTTCTCGATGAAATACTGCTGCACATCACCCATTAAACGCAAAGCAAATTCTGTAGAGAAGATACATGTGTTTTGTGCCTGATCTTCTTTTAAAATATCGGCCTGAACGGTTCCACGAACCTGTTTTAAGGTTTCTGTTTTAATTTCCTGGTATACCTCGGCCGGAAGAACCTGATCTCCGGTAACACCTAACAGCATTAAACCTAAACCATCATTTCCTTCAGGCAGCGGACCCTGATATTTCGGGCGGGCAACACCTTTTGCTTTATAAATAGCAACTATTTTCGACTCAACTTCTTTTTCTAAATCGTTTGCTTTGATGTATTTCTCACAATTCTGATCAATTGCAGCATTCATGAAAAATCCAAGTAACATTGGTGCCGGACCATTAATGGTCATAGAAACCGAAGTTGCCGGGTGCGACAGATCGAAACCGGAATACAATTTCTTGGCATCATCCAGACAACAAATCGAAACTCCCGAGTTACCCACTTTACCGTAAATATCAGGACGTAAATCAGGATCATTTCCATAAAGAGTTACTGAATCGAAAGCCGTGGACAAACGTTTTGCCGGCATTCCCAGACTTACGTAATGGAAACGACGGTTTGTTCTTTCCGGTCCGCCTTCTCCTGCAAACATACGCGTTGGATCTTCTCCTTCACGTTTGAAAGGGAACAACCCGGAAGTGTACGGGAATTCACCCGGAACATTTTCCTGTAACGACCAGCGCAAAATATCGCCCCAACCATTATATTTCGGAAGAACCACTTTTGGAATCTGTGAATGAGAAAGTGATTCCGTGTGTGTTGCCATGCGCAATTCTTTGTCGCGTACTTTGAAAATAAACTCCGGAGCTTTATAAGTAGCTTTTTTAGCTTCCCATCCCTGTAATAATTCCCAGTTGTGCGGATCTAAATCGCGCTTCACTGTTTCAAATGCTTCCTGAATTCCTTTGATCAAACGATCTTTGTCATCCATCGTACTTGTCTGAAGCGTTTCAATGGTTTTTTGTAAGCCATATAATTTCTCTGCTACCTCTACCTGCTTATTCACCCATTTATCAAAACCTCTGTTGTTTTCAGAAATCTCAGATAAATAGCGTGTTCTGTCAGGCGGAATAACGAAGATCTTTTCCGACATCTCTTTCGAGATCACGAATTTAGAATCCAGATCTGCACCTGTTTTTGATTTTACTTTATCTATAATTACCTTGTACAGGCTATTCATTCCCGGATCATTGAACTGAGAAGCAATTGTTCCGTAAACCGGCATAGAATCGACAGGTTCTTCCCACAAATTATGGTTTCGCTGATATTGTTTGCGCACATCACGAAGCGCATCAAGCGCACCGCGTTTATCGAATTTGTTCAATGCAATTACATCGGCAAAATCCAGCATATCGATTTTCTCCAACTGGGTAGCCGCACCGTATTCCGGTGTCATTACATAAAGAGAAACATCCGAGTGATCTAAGATTTCCGTATCCGACTGACCAATTCCGGAAGTTTCCAAAATGATCAAATCGTAATTAGCTGCTTTTAAAATATGAATAGCTTCCGAAACGTGTTTCGATAATGCAAGATTCGACTGACGGGTTGCCAATGAACGCATGTAAACACGAGGATTCTTAATCGCATTCATCCGGATTCTGTCGCCCAATAAGGCTCCACCCGTTTTTCTTTTCGACGGATCCACAGAAACAACAGCAATTTGTTTTTCAGGGAAATCGATCAGGAACCTGCGAACCAACTCATCTACCAAAGAAGATTTTCCTGCCCCGCCTGTTCCGGTAATTCCTAAAACAGGGACATCATTCTTCGAAGCCATCTCATGCACTATTTTCATAGTAGGAGCAGCCATTTCAGGATAGTTTTCTGCAGCGGAAATCAAACGGGCAATAGACGGAACATGTTTTTCACCAATGTGATTGATCTCTCCGTTCAGCACATCTCCAACCGGGTAATCGGCTTTCTGTACCAAATCATTGATCATTCCCTGTAAACCAAGTGAACGACCATCGTCGGGGTGATAAATACGTGTAATTCCGTACCCTTGCAATTCTTCAATTTCAGAAAGAAGAATGGTTCCTCCTCCTCCACCGAAGATTTTGATATGCGGCGCACCTTTTTCCTTCAGCAAATCATGCATGTACTTGAAGTATTCCGTATGCCCTCCCTGGTAAGAAGTCATTGCAATTGCCTGCGCATCTTCCTGAATAGCAGTATCAACTACTTCCTCAACCGATCTGTCGTGACCTAAATGAATTACTTCACAACCGGTAGATTGAATAATACGACGCATGATATTTATTGCAGCATCATGACCGTCGAACAGAGATGCAGCGGTTACAATTCGAATATTGTTTGTTGACTTGTAGGGCGCTTGTTGTTCCATATATTTCGATAAAAAAGCCTCCCGATTCCTGTCGGGATTTGGCGCACGAAGATAATAATTTAGGATCATTTTTTTACACAATATTGTGTGCAAGCATTGAAAACCTTTAATATTGTAATATGATCAGATACTTATTACTTTTCTGCATTGCGCTTCTGATAATACCATTATTCTCATCTGCGCTGGCAGAAGACACGCTGCTGAGCAGATTAAACAAAATAAAATCTCCTGAAAAACAAGTTATTGCCCTGAACAATGCAGCTGAAGTTTGCTGGCAAACCGGTCATTACAAATCAGGAATTACTTATGGTAAAAAAGGATTATACATTGCACGTAAATACAAGTTTAAAAAACTGGAAGGCAAGCTCCTGAACAATCTCGGAATCATTTACGATTACAAAGGGAACTACCCTAAATCGCTCAAATGTTATTTCTCTGCGCTTCGCATACAGGAGAAAATAAAAGACGAGGAGGGTCAGGCATATTCCATGAGTAATATTGGTTTGATCTACACCAATCAAAACAACAACGACGAAGCACTTTATTATCACACAAAATCATTGAAGCTTCGCAAGAAAATCAAATTTGTACCCGGAATTGCGGCTTCGTACAACAACATTGGGATTTGTTATCTGAACAAAAAAGATTTCGATAAAGCACTGGATTACTTCACACAATCGAAGCAAATGGATCTTCAGCGCAAAGATTCTATCGGATTAATGGACGATCTGAATAACATCGGCCTGTGCTGGCTGGAAAAAAAACAATACGAAAAGGCTATTCAGAATTTTAAGGATTGTATTGAACTTCGATTAAAGTTTAAGGACCAATACGGCGCTTCAAAAGCAATCAACAACATTGCAACCTGCTATATGAAGCAGAAAAAATTCGACGAGGCAGAAACGGAATTCAAAAAAGGGCTCGCCATTGCTCTAAAGATCGGCGGCAACGAAAGCATTTGGTATGCCTACGAAAATCTCAGCGAAATTGCCCGAATGAACGGTGATTACAAAACAGCATTCAATTATCTGAATAAAGCCATTGAAATTAAAAGTTCCTGGACCAGCGCTTCATCTATCCGGGACGAAGCCGAAACCGAATTAAGTTACCAGTTCGAGAAGAAAAGTGAGATTGAGAAAATGCGTCAGATCAAAAAGGATATTGAAACGCAGGCGCAGAAAAAACAATCTACTATGTTCTTATGGTCGCTTGGAATTATTGCAGCGATCATTGCCCTTTTCGCATTCATTCTTTTCCGACGATGGAAAATAGCTACGAACCAAAAGCGAATTATTGACGAGCAGCGCAGCCTGGTACAGGAAAAGAACACGGAAATCGTTGATTCCATTAACTACGCACAGCGGATTCAAACCGCTATTCTTCCTTCTGATGTATCACTGAAAAATGCATTGAAACACTATTCGTTGTTCTACCAGCCGAAAGATATTGTAGCCGGTGATTTTTACTGGATGCACCAGGTTGAAGAAACCGTTTATTTTGCCGTTGCCGATTGCACAGGCCATGGCGTTCCCGGAGCTTTTATGAGTTTACTCTGCAGCAATGCATTGAACCGTGTGATTCTGGAAAACGGAACTGTTTCGCCCGGACAATTGCTTACCCGGGCAAGAACAATTATTGTTTCGGAATTCGCTAAAAGCCACATGAACCTGAACGACGGGATGGATATTTCGATTTGTGCCTGGAACCAGGAAACCAACAGCTGCAGCTGGGCCGGCGCAAATAATCCGTTGTGGGTTCTCTATCCGGAATCGGAAGAAATGCATGAGATCAAAGGCGATAAACAGCCGGTTGGAAATCATTATCATCATTTAACGGACTTTACAACACATGATGTTCATCTGAAAGACGGCGCTCGTTTGTATTTGTTCACAGATGGAATTGCGGATCAGTTCGGAGAAGAATCAGGCAAGAAATTCAAGAGTAAACGACTCAAGGAATTGCTTCTTTCTTCGCGTGAGGAATCTATTTACGAGCAAATGGTACTGGTGAAAGACAATATCAACGCATGGAAAGGAAACCTGGAGCAGATCGATGATGTTTGTTTGCTGATTGTTAGCGTTTAATGAAATTTCCCGCAAAAGATTCAGACAAAATAAACCGCAAAGCGCCTTTAGGTTTAAAATAGAAAAACTGATAACTTTCTGAAGAACCA
>CAMLIF010000153.1 GCA_946479985.1 uncultured Flavobacteriales bacterium | reverse complement strand
GCTCCTTTTTCACTTTTCTATAAAAATAATGACTGAGACAAACATAGGAGCAACATAGATTGCACATAGGCACATACAAGTGATAGTGTTTCAATTATTATTCTTCTGAATATTGCGTTTCTTAACTTCGATCGGCACTAAGAAATCTAATAATAAGAACTATGTGACTATGATTTCTATGCGACTATGTGGTATTATAGGGCGCAACCGTTCATTGGAATCATTACCTTTGTGGCAAAATAGATTTATTATGAAGTTTTTTATCGATACAGCAAACCTGAAAGACATTAAAGAAGCCAACGATTTGGGAATTCTGGACGGTGTTACCACTAATCCGTCTTTAATGGCGAAAGAAGGAATTACAGGTAAAAACAACATCCTGAAACATTACGTTGATATTTGTAATATCGTTGACGGACCTGTAAGTGCTGAAGTGATTGCAACCGATTTCGAAGGAATGATCAGAGAAGGCGAAGCACTGGCAGATCTTCATAAGAACATTGTTGTGAAAGTTCCAATGATTCCTGAAGGAATTAAGGCTATCAAATACTTTTCATTAAAAGGAATCAAAACAAACTGTACGCTTATTTTCAGCGCCGGACAAGCATTATTAGCAGCAAAAGCAGGTGCTTCATACGTTTCACCGTTTGTTGGACGCTTAGATGACGTGTCAACAAGTGGAATGGATCTTATTCAACAAATCCGGATCATTTTTGATAATTATGGTTTTGAAACAGAAATCCTGGCAGCTTCAATTCGTCACCCAATGCACATTATTCAGTGCGCCGAAATTGGTTCTGATGTAATGACCGGTCCGCTTTCTGCAATTATGGCCCTGGCAAAACACCCGTTAACAGATAGTGGTTTAGCTACGTTTTTAGCAGATTACGCTAAGGGAAATAAGTAATTTGGCACTTTCCGCCGAGGCGGACTCAGTGACCAAATAATTAAGGAGATCAAAACTCCGTTTTACTTTTAAGGTGACTGAGTCTGCCGCGGCAGAAAGGCACCGTACAAGACAATTCCGGGACATTAGCAGGTTTTGACAACTTTTCCTGCAATCAAAATCTTATTTTTGTTGAAACTGGATATTCAATGAAATCTATTATTCTGTTAATCTCATTTATTTCACTTGGTTTTGGCGCAGCTGCGCACGAATATTTCTTTGCTTTTGCGGAAGTGAATTATAACGAAAAAGCAGGAATCATTGAAGCAACTGTTATCTCAAGCGCTCACGAAACAGAAGATGCACTGAATAGCATTGGAATTACCATTCGTGAATTGGAGGACCATTATACCGACACAGTAATGATCCAAAAATTGGAAACATTCATTAACGATGGCTTTTCATTGAAATTCGGGGAGGTTTCCGCACAATTCACCTTAATTGGTTTCGAAGTGAACACAAAGGGAATGGTGCAATTCTACCTGACTTCGCAGCAATTAAAATTGACGGATTCTTACACTGCTTCGTTCGACTTATTGATGGACCAGTTTCCCGACCAGCAAAACAAACTCCTTTTTAATACCGGCAAAAAAGAACAAACCGCGGTTTTTCTTCCAAATAAACGATCAGAAATTATCAAACTATGAAATTACTACTTCCCATTTTATTGTTAGGATCAACGGCATTTGCTCAAAGTAAATTTGCCCAGTTAGATATGGAGCTTCCAACTCCAAACGAATACAGAACTGCGGCCGGTGCTCCCGGACATTCCTACTACCAGCAAAAAGCAGATTATAAAATTTCTATCACGCTCGACGATTCGAAGCAAACTATTTCGGGCGAAGAAATCATTACTTACACCAACAATTCTCCCGATATTCTGGAATATCTGTGGATTCAGCTGGATCAGAATATCTACAAACCGAACAGTGATACCCGGCTGATCGAAGTAGAGAAAATGGAAGATTTCAAATCGATTAAAGACGTTGAGAAAAAACTGATGGTTTTTGAAGGCGGTTACAACATTGAGTCGGTTTCTTCAACTAGCGGCGAGAAAATGAAATACGCCATTAACAAAACCATGATGCGCGTTGATCCGTCGAAACCGCTATTACCCAAACAAAGCATTTCCTTTAAGATCAAATGGTGGTACAACATCAATGACAGAATGAAAGTTGGCGGACGTTCAGGTTACGAATATTTCGAGAAAGAACAGAATTACCTTTACACCATAGCACAATTTTTCCCGCGCATGTGTGTTTACAATGACGTTGAAGGCTGGCAAAACAAACAATTCCTCGGAAAAGGAGAATTCACTTTGCCATTCGGAGATTACGAAGTTTCTATCACTGTCCCTTCTGACCATATTGTTGCAGGAACAGGTGAATTACAAAACGGAGCCGCAGTAATGAGTGCCCTGCAGAAAGAACGCATGGCAAAAGCAAAAACTGCTACTTCTCCCGTTTTAATTATCACCCAGGACGAAGCAATCGAAAATGAAAAGACGAAAGATTCGGGTATTAAAACCTGGATTTACAAAGCAAAAAATGTGCGTGACTTCGCTTTTGCATCTTCCCGAAAATTCATGTGGGATGCTCAAAACACAGTTGTAAACGGAAAGAATATTCTCTGCATGTCGTTTTATCCGAAAGAAGGAAATCCGCTTTGGGAACGCTATTCCACCAAATTAGTAGCACATACTATTCAAACGTATTCGAAATACACAGTTGACTATCCTTATCCGGTAGCAATTTCCGTTCATACCAATCAAATCGGGATGGAATACCCGATGATCTGCTTCAATGGCGGCAGACCAAACGAAGACGGAACCTATTCAGAAGCAACAAAATACGGGATGTGGGGCGTAATCATTCACGAAGTTGGTCACAATTTCTTCCCGATGATTATTAATTCAGATGAGCGCCAGTGGTCGTGGATGGATGAAGGTTTAAACACATTTGTTCAGTATTTGACCGAACAGGAATGGGAACGCGGGTATCCGTCGAGAAGAGGCCCTGCTTATGCCATTTGTGACTATATGAAAGGCGATCAGCAGTTCATTTCTCCGATCATGACAAACTCAGAATCGATCTGGCAATTCGGGAACAATGCTTACGGAAAACCCGCTACAGCATTGAATATTCTGCGAGAAACCGTTATGGGACGTGAATTATTCGACTACGCATTCAAAGTATATTGCGAACGCTGGAAATTCAAGCATCCGACTCCGGCAGATTTGTTCCGTACAATGGAAGATGCATCCGGAGTTGATTTAGACTGGTTCTGGAGAGGCTGGTTCTTTTCAACGGAATATGTAGATGTGGCTATGGAAAACGTCAAGCATTTCCAGTTAAACTCAAATAATCCGGAAGTAGAGAAATCGTTAAAACAGGAAGCTGATTCAAGCAAACAACAGTTTATCGGCGATATCCGAAATAAGGAAAGCATCAAGCAAACTGTCAACGAGAAAGATCAAACCATTGACGATTTCTACAGAACACATAATTTCTACGAAGTTGACAAACTGGACCAGAAAGAATACGAAGATTTCCAGGCGAAACTAACTCCGGAGCAAAAAGCGTTATTGAATTCAAACAAGCATTTCTACGAAGTTTCTTTTACAAATAAGGGTGGATTGGTCACTCCGATTATCGTCCAGGCAACATTTGCAGATGGAACTACGCAGGTAATCCGTATTCCGGCCGAGATCTGGCGTATGGACCAGAAAACAGTTTCAAAAGTCTTTATTTTCGACAAAGAAGCAGTTGAAATTCTGTTCGATCCGTTCCTTGAAACAGCAGATTGTAATACGAGTGACAATGCTTATCCACCGCGCCAGGCACCTACCCGATTCCAGTTGTTCCAGGAAAAACAATCGATGGAAAATCCGATGCAGCGACAAAAGCGTTTGGAAAGCGGACAGTAATATTCATTTGAATTTCGGCTGAATTGGTTTAATTTTAGCTGAAATTCAACTTTCCATGAACAAGTTATTCACCTATCTGATTTTGATTATACCGTTTGCGGGAATTTCGCAGTACGACACTATTTTCCATACGAACAAAATCAATATACTAACTGTTTCTATTGATTACCAGGACTATTCGTTCAGCGGTGCAGCTATGAATTATTATGATTGCCCTGCCTGCAGCAACGACTCCTTACCGTATGAAATTGATTATGATGAACCGATGGACTTCGGTTCCATGACTTTTAAACTTGACCCGTCAACCGACACTATTTTTCATGGTGGAATTATCTGGATGGGAACCGGACAAATTTCACATCCATCTTTAAGCTCAAATACCAATGCACCATTCGACAATGTAGGAACCTCCCTTCCGCTTCCTGCCCATATTAGTTATCTGAATCATGATGGAAATCCCGTTTCCGGAAGTAGCGAAACCGATTTGGCCTGGGAAGCAGTTAGCCAACTGCGAATTGTTCAGCTCATTGCAGATGAAGATTATGATGTATTGTGCTATTTCTATCCTCCAACGGTAGGAGCATTGGATCCGGATCCCGCAAAATGGATCTTCTTCTTTTACAAAAAGAATTACCTTGAAGGCCCGGTGGGAATTGATGAAATCAAGCAGTTAAACGTGAGTATTTATCCGAATCCGACAATAGAAAAGCTGAATTTTAGTTCACAATTCTCCTTTCAATCTTATACTATCAGCGATCTGACCGGAAAAATCATTGAGATTGGTAAAACGAATTCGTCAAACGAAATTTACGTAGAACATTTCACCAACGGTGTTTACTTTATTCAATTTGAAAATGAACAGGGTGAAACTCAGAAATTGAAATGGATTAAACAGTAAAGCATGAAATTACTAATTCTCATCCTCTCAATTATTCTGTGTTTGTCCTCCGTTTACGCTCAGAGAACTTCTAACAAAACGGAGAAATTGGAAACCGTGGAATCTCGCAAAAATACAAAGGCAGCTGAACGGACGAAAGAGGAAGAAATAATATATACTAAAGTTATCGCAAAAGCCGATGAGTTGTTTACGGCAAGAGATTTTGCGAAAGCGAAAGAAATGTACTCCCGCGCAGCTTTGCTTAAACCAAGCGATCCGTATCCTAAAACAAAAATTGAAGAGATTGATCAGATTCTTGCAACGCAACAACAGGAAGAACTTGACAATCACTACAACGACATTATCAAATCTGCGGACAGTTGCTTTACAGAAAAAAAATATCGAGAAGCAAAAGAAAAGTATATACTGGCATTGGCGTTAAAAGCTGCGGAACAATATCCAAAAAATAAAATTGCAGAAATCGAAAATCTCCTCAATTATGAAGCTCCATCGCTGAAAAAACAAGAATACACAAAACTGATTGCTGAGGCTGATGCCTTGTTTAAGTCCAAAAATTTTGTGACAGCAAAAGAATATTACTCACATGCTGTGCAGCTTAAACCAAGCGATCCTTACCCAAAAACAAAAATTGCTGAAATTGAAGCGATTCTAGCAAATCAAGAGGCGGAATACCGAAATAAGCAAATTTACACCAAAATAATCTCTGAAGCTGACACTCTTTTCGCAAGGAATAAATACAATGAAGCAAAAGCAAAGTATAACGAAATTCTTGTGCTAGACTCAACAGCGGTGTATCCTAGACAACAGATTTGTGAAATAGACAAGATATATGAATTTGCGCGAGCAGAACATGTGAAAAAGCACATATACGACAGTATAATTAAAAAAGCAGATTATCGTTTTGCTGCAAAGCATTATGTTTCTGCTAAAGAGTGTTATGAGGAAGCGATAGTGCTTCAGGGAACTGACCAATATTCAAAGCAGAAGTTAGCGGAAATAGAGAAGATTTTAATTATTGAAGGTGAGAAAGTCAAGTGGAGGGCAGAAATTCCCAGACTAATAAACGAAGGTGATTCACTTTTTGCTTTGAAAAAGTATGATGAAGCAAAATTGAAATATAGAGATGTAATGGGTATTGATTCAAAGAATGAATATGCGTATGAAAAAACGTTAGAAATTAATACTATTCTAGCAAATCAAGCTACTGAGCAAGCGTTTGAAGCTTTGATTATTGAAGGCGACAAGTATAGAGAACTAAAAGATTACGAAAAAGCCAAAGCGTGTTACAACAATGCCTTAACACTCGATCCAACTTCAATTATACCAATACATCGAATCGCGGAAATTGATGCACTTTTAAAAGTGAAGAAATAATTCTTTTCTTACTTGATAATCAATACTTTTCATATATTTAGTGAGGTTAAAAAACTCACCCCATGCGTACAATTGATGACCAGGTAGATCTTCTGGAAGAATTAGACAACATCTCAAAAATTCACCTGCTGCAACGCGATGATATTGACGAATTGATGCTTCAATTCTCAACCCGGATAGCAAGAACACTGCGCATTGAGCGTATTAGTGCCTGGCTGCTTGACAAGCATAATACGGCGTTAATTTCAGTTGGTGAGTATGACACGCGTACCAAATTAATGAAGCGTGAAACTATTCTGAAAAAAGAAGATTATCCCATGTATTTCGAAGGGTTGATTGAAAACAAGATCATTATTGCTCCGAATATTTACACTCACGAACTTACGCGTGAATTCACAAAAGTCTACTCTATTCCAAACGAAATCATTTCGTTACTCGATGTTCCGCTGAGAATTAATGGAAAGCTCATTGGGGTAATGTGTTTTGAGAAAACCGGTGTAAAAGAAAAGGCCTTCACTCCTTCCGAACAATCATTTGCGTTTAGCTGTGCAACAGTATTTGCATCAACCATGGAAGCAAGGAAACGAAGAGCAGTTCAATTCAAATTAGATCAGGCTCTTTTAGAGAAAGACATGCTGATGCGCGAAATGAATCATCGGATCAATAACAATTTCGGAATTCTGATCAGTTTAATCCGTCTTAGAAAAGCAGAACCTATCGGTGTTGAATTAAGTGATTTCCTGAATGAATACGAACAGCGCATTCAAAGCATCAAGAAAATCCATGATTTACTGATTCACTGTAACAGTTATACTACCGTGAATCTGTCGGACTACATGTCTGAGTTATTGATGGAATTTAAAAATTCATATCCCGAAATCAGTGCACAACTAACAGATATCATTGAGTTTTCCGAATTGGAAGTAGCATCTAAAATTGCTATGAACTTAGGATTAATTACTTCCGAAATTTTGATCAATTCACTCAAATACAGCTTACATAAATCGAAAAAAAACGCTGTTCTCCTAAGCTCTAAAATCAGTTCTTCCAATCTGATGGAGTTAACGATTTCAGATAGC
>CAMLIF010000152.1 GCA_946479985.1 uncultured Flavobacteriales bacterium | reverse complement strand
GGATATGGCCGGAAATCATCATCACATTCGGGCGCTCGCCAATCGCCTGGTCGAGCATCGCCACCCAAGGCTCGCCGGGATGCGCGGTCATCCACGGGATGCCTGTATCGATCGGGGGGTGATGGAGCGCGATCAGCACCGGCTTGCCGGGCACCTCAACGAGCCGGGCCCTGAGCCAGCCCGCACGGCGGCGGCAGAAGGCGCCGCCATGATGGCCTGGATCGAGCGTATCGAGCACGATGATCCGCACTTCAGGTTCGTCGATCACATATTGGACGAAGCCGTCGTCCATCGGCAGATCGGGGAACACCTGTTTCATCGTACGCTTTTCAAAAGACAAAGCCCCTTACAAAACACATTTCGGGATGCGCTTCAGCCGTGCAACGTCAGCGCTTCGCGGCGGATATTATTTTCATTTGGAACCGGGAAACAGTTTTATGGCCGGCGGATTCTTCTCGCCAAGCCCTGAAGATCTGAAACGGATTCGCGAAGACATTGATTTCAACTATGAAGAATGGAACGAAATACTTTCTCGACCCGAAATAGTAAAAACGTTCGGAGAACTAAGAGGCGAGCAGGTAAAAACAGCTCCGAAAGGTTACGCGAAAGATCACCCTGCAATAAATCTTCTTCGTTACAAGCAATTCATATTACGACACAATTTCACCGACAAAGAAGTTCTTGCAACTGATTTTGCAGAGAAGTTAAACGAAACGTTCCGCGCGCTGCGTCCATTCTTCGATTACATGAGCGAAGTGTTAACTACAGATGCGAATGGGGAGCCATTGATGTAATCGAAAAAGGAAAAGAGCATTAGGGTCTCCCCCTTTGGAGGGGGACTAAGGGGGAGGACTTTCAGATTGTTATCGAAACTCTACCATCCTCCTCACTCCTCCCGGCACTAACGTTTGATCTTCAAAATCTTCGCTTTCTTTTCTCAAAGGGAGGAAGCATAATTTTCAATTCCTCTAAGGTCTGTTCTTCACATATTTCTCTAACCACTGATCTTGTTCCCACAACAAATGCAGGATAGATTCTTTGGCTGCATAACCATGACTTTCTTTCGGCAGCACCAAATAACGAACCGGCGCTCCGAATCCTTTTAAAGCCTGGTAATAGCGTTCACTCTGGATAGGGAATGTCCCGGAATTATTGTCGTTTTCACCGTGAACCAATAACAACGGTGTTTTCATTTTATCCGCATAGTTAAACGGCGACATCTCATTGTAAGTGTCTTTCGCATCCCAATAATTGCGCTCTTCACCCTGAAATCCGAATGGAGTAAGTGTTCTGTTGTAAGCTCCGCTCCGTGCAATTCCGGCAGCAAACAAATCTGAATGCGTTAATAGGTTTGCCGTCATAAATGCTCCGTACGAATGCCCGCCAACAGCAACTTTTCTCCTGTCGATATAACCCAATGAATCTACCGCATCAATTGCCGCCTTTGCATTTGACACCAATTGTTCAATAAACGAATCATTCGGTTGTATGTCTCCTTCACCAACTATAGGGAAAGAAGCATCATCCAAAACGGCGTAACCGCGCATTACCCAATAAATAGGCGATCCATAGTTCGGGAAAATAAACTCGTTCGGATTCTTCGTGTTTTGCGCAGCACTGCTTTTATCCTTGAATTCTTGTGGGTACGCCCACATGATCATAGGCAGTTTTTCGCCTTTCCATACATAGGCCCCTGTTGTTTGAGTGCCTTTTTTCGCATCGAAACGGGCAGGTAAATACAAAGTTGCTGTTAAATCGAGCCCATCTGCGCGTTTGTACGTAATCACTTCTTTCGTAATTCCCTTCATTGCCGCAAACGGATTTTTGAACTGTGTAAGTGCAATAGGTGCAGCTTTACCGCTTGTTTTGCGAACGTAATAATTCGGATATTCTGTCGGTGATTCAATGCGGACCAGCAACTCTCCCTTTTTAATATCGATGATCCCGGAAATTGATTCCAGTTTATCGGTGTATTTGGATCTGTAAATGTTCTTGGTGACCTTCGTCTGCAGATTAAACTGGTTCACAAACGGGAACTGTCCTTTGTCAGTAAAACCTTCGCCAATCATATAGGTTTCCATTCCGTTCAATTCCAAAACCGGGCGATTGTATTGGTTTCTTGTTGTTTCAAAATTTCCCGGGTTGGAATATTCGTCCTGCGAACTTCTGTCGAAAAGAACTGTCAATCCTTTTCCGGTTTCAGACGGGTTAAATAAGTAGGTTTTCTCATTCCGGGTATTGTACCACGAATCGTAAACAATACAGGTTGTTGCATTTCCCCACAAAATACCGGCATAGCGCTGCGGTGTTTTCACAAACGATTTCAGATCAGAATTAGTAAACGGCGCTTTCCAGGTAAAAACCTCATCTCTGAAATCGACTTTCACTTCCGGATCACCTCCGTCAAGTGCAACAACATAAATCAAAGTTGCCGGTTCATCAGCCCGCCATGAAATAGAGCGTTTGGTACTTTCCACTGCCATAAATCCTTTTGGAAGTTTATCTAAAACAGGTCTGTTTTCAACTTCCCGGATTATCTTTCCTTTCAAATCATAGATTTCCGTTTTAATAGCAAAGCTGTACCAGGGAACCGAGTACGAGAATGGTTTTTGAAGCGTACTGACCAAAATATAATTTCCGTCGGGAGAGCACATTTCGCGCGTATAAAGTCCGGCGTTCATCCATTTTGTTGCGGTTCCGTTCAAATCCACTTTCCACAGCTCAGAAGTAGCCATCAATTCAAAATTCTTCTCATCGATTTGGTTTTTCAACAAATCGGGATAAGTTCTGTTCTGCCCTTTCCCACCATCACTTACAGAAACAGATGGTCCTGAAGGAACCGTAGAAACTGCATCTGTATATTTCGGTTTGGCTGGAAGAACATGAACTAATAATGCTTTCGAATCAGCAAGCCAGCTGTAGAACGAACCTAAATTTCCGTTGATTCTGGCATCAAATATTTTTCTGGCTACTTGTGTTTTCACTTCAATAATCCACAATTCCACCCCTTCTTCAACAATGTTTCCGCAAGCCAGGTATTGTTCATCCGGGCTCCAGGAAATATTCACCAGCCTCGCATTGGAAGGCAAACCTGTCACCATTCGCGGTTCACCGGTTCTGTTCAGTTGAATAGTCATTTTAGTATAATAACGGGCTCCCGAAACCATATTTGTTTTAGGATTAATTCGCTGTCCGGCTAACTTCATTTCTGTCTCAGAAACTTCTTCAATGGTTTTATACATCGGGCTGTACAAATAAACCAGGTTCATTTTTTTACTATCCGTTGTCACTAACGGAGCACGTTCCACATCAACCAGGTCCAGAATTTCTTTGGGTGGTTTCTGATACGTTACGGATTCCTGTGCCGAAGCAAAAAAGCTCATCAATACGATGAACAAAGAAAGTATCGTTGTTTTCATGTGATGAATTTACTGATAATTACGAATTGTGAATGTCCAAATGCAATTAGAAATCTCATCCCATGTGTTGTTTATCCGGAAACATCTTATTTGCGCGTCGCTGTGCAAATTGATCATCTGATTTAGGTTCGTATACCCGCGCGCGTACCCTTATGTACTCGCAGACACACCAGTATGTGCCTCTGGACATGCTGTATTTGTAAGCGATCAGTAAGAATTGATTTACATCTTTCACTTCATTTACTGTGAAAGTGTATTTTTGATAAAAATTGCTTTATGAAATTGTTCCTGATCTTTATCCTCACCTTATCATCTGTTGCATTCGGACAAAAAGAATTGTCGCCTGAAAAATTCAATGAGGCTGTTTCGCAGCCAGGCGTGCAGCTTCTTGACGTAAGAACCTACCAGGAATATTTAAGCGGTTATATTGAAAACACTATGCAGGCCGACTGGAACAACCAGGATGAATTTCAAACCAGGATACAAGCGCTTGACAAATCGAAACCGGTTTACATTTATTGTCTGAGCGGCGGTCGCTCGGCAGCAGCGCAGGAATGGATGCTGAAAAACGGTTTTACAAGCGTAACCAATCTGAAAGGCGGAATTGCGGCATGGAATAAAGCGAAGTTAGATCTTATAGTAGAAATGGTGGCGCAGGAACTATACCTCGACAAAGAACTGGCGAAATACGATCCAACCGAAAAAATTTTAGTTGATGTTGGGGCGAGCTACTGTCCTCCATGCAGAAAAATGCAGCCGATTGTTGATGAATTGAAAGCAGAAAAGTATGTTGTAATTAACGTTGACGGCGGTGAACAAAAGCAAATTTGCGAGCAATACCATGTAGCTGCATTTCCTACTTTCATTGTTTTTCAAAACGGGGAAGAGATTGCACGTAAAGAAGGTGTTGCTACGAAAGAGGAATTGAAGAAATTGCTGGAGTAATCACCTGATCAATCCCTGACCCTATGAAACACCTAATTATCGTGTTAACATCTTCCTTATTCCCAGTTTCAGGGATGAGCCAGCATGTTGTGATCGAGAATAACTCCACCGAATCTGATTCCATTGTAGCATTATTCAAAGATTACCTCATTCAAAAAGAAGCAATTATTGATACAAAATCTACAGTCTTAACCTTAAAGGATTATAGTATAAGTATGAATGGGAGCACATTACATGGAGTTGGACGCAACATGGCGAATTCAATCTTCAAAGATTTTTCAAAATCAATTGTCTTCGAGCTAAAAGACACTATCTCGGGTTTGGGTTACGATGGATTGGTACTGAACACCCAGGTATTTGTGAATCAGATTCAATTTTACAATTATCTCAGGTATAATCCAACTGATCTTGCTGAAAACTTTCAGGCGCTTATCAACAAATATTACCCCACCTTCCATCTTGATTCGACGTGGGCATTTCATGTAAAGAACGAAAAGGACGAATATGTAGGGAAATTTAAATTGGAGTATAAAACCCTGTCGATAGAAGGGTGTTTAGTAAGTGACTATTCGATGATTTCGGCCAGTGACTATTATCTGATTGGCAGAGCACATAGCTGTGAAGCCGTTTATGTTTTTTATCAGGACGCCCCAAAGGAATTTACCGTTGAATATCAGTTTTACGGAAGCGTTTTTGAAATGTATAATCGTTACAATAAACTCATTTACAAAGGAATCATCTCTGAATACATGCGTGATTGATCGAATAAATGACTTATTAAGAAACCAACTTAAAAATCTCCATTGAAACTTGTCACACTCTTTATTTTACTTCCCTTCCTGAACTGCTGGTCGCAGCTGGGAAGTAAGCGCCAGTTTGAACTGGATAGTATTGTTTCAACCATACCCGTTCCCGTTAAAAAGGATGCTGCCAAAGTTCATTCCTACCTGGATAGTCTTGGGGAGAATGACGAAGAAAAAGTGTGGATGTTTTACGGCTTTATCGGAACTCATTGCCGGTATGATCATGTTCGGTTCAAAAAACTGAAAGCATCTGATTATTCACCTTATACAACGGTTAGCAAAAGCAGCGGAGTTTGTCGCGATTTTGCCGAGCTATTTGATTTTTTCTGTGATCGAAGCAATATTCCGTGCTACAAGGTAACAGGAAAAACACCCGTTTCCATCTGGTATCGAATGAAGATGTTTTTTCATTTTTACAATTGCAAAATAACGCATTCCTGGAACGTTGTAAAAATCAATGGCAGCTGGCAGCTGATGGATCCAACATGGGCGCATGTGCAACTTAAACGCAAAGTTCCGGTATATGATAAACGCGGGAAATTAAAAGAAACACTCATCGTTAAATCAGTAAATAGAACCTATTATAATCCTGATCCTGTGTTCATGGCACAAACACATGCTCCGGCAAATCCTGCGTTCTATTTGTTCTACAAAATCCCTGAATACAAAGCAGCATTGAAGAAAAGGAGAAAAGATAAAAAAATCTATGCTGATAGTCTGAATTACCAAACGTATCTGGATGCACAGATTAACAATCGGTTTGCAGCGTTCAACCGAACATTTGATTCGTTATCGGGCCGCTATTCAGGAATTGTCTTCGGTGTCAGTGAATATAACCGGGTTTTGAACGAACCTTTATTGAAACGCACACCACAAAACCCTTTCAGCCTTGAAGGATATCAGCAGGATTCTATTTATTGCGCCGAATTGTTTAATTACATGAAAACAGCCTGTGATCATTATGACAAAACCGGTTATGAAATATTCCTGAATGAACACCAGGAACTTCGCGAAAAGTATTTGAAATCGCTTACGAAGAAAAAATAGTTCAGGAAAGCAGCGCAATACATTGCTCCCGTTCCGCCCAAAGTTCGTCAACGGTCAATTCTATTTGCGGATTTCGCTTGAGCCAGCTTTCCATATAATGTTTGTGAATTGCGGGTTTCCATTCCGAAACCTGGTTGGGCTCAGCGCGCTGTTCACGAATAATCTTAGCTCCTATTTTCTCTTTGTCGAAACCAACCGCCGTATAATCGAACCGTTCACCGTTGTAGCGTAAATAACAATGTGCTTCGGGAATTGCAGTGTAAGGTTTATTCGCAAAGAAATCGGTCAAAACCGGGTTTGTTTCCGGGCTCATTAAAAAGATCCCCACGATCAGTTCTACTTCCTGAACTTTATTCTCATCAGCCAGATAGGCCAGCAACGCATGTTTCGAAGAACAGGTTCCTTTCTGTTCGGTTAACACGAGCGTAAAATCGGTCCGATTGGCATTTCTGCCGTACGGAAGTTTCTGAACATATTCGCATGCTTCGGAAAAGGTATTTATTCCAAGCTCACGAAAAGCGGTTGAGTAGATATCGTTAGAAGAAAGGTGGAAGTCAACCATACAGGAAATTGCTAATTTGAACTATATGAATCCTCCCCCTTAGTCCCTTCCGAAGGGGGAAACCCGGAATAGTCATTCTTTTAATTAGTAATTGGTAATTTGAAATTTAAAGTCACATTCCCGGCATTCCGCCTTTCATTCCGCGCATTTGTTTCATCATGCCCATCATGTTTTTCGGATTGCTCATCATTTTCATCATCTTCTTGGTATCTTCAAACTGTTTCATCAATTTGTTCACCTCCTGGATATTTCTTCCTGCTCCTGCGGCAATACGATTTTTACGTGTTACGTTGATCAATCCCGGATTTGCACGCTCTTTCGGAGTCATGGAATAAATAATTGCTTCAATGTGTTTGAATGCATCATCCTGGATATCTACATCTTTCACAGCTTTTCCCATTCCCGGGATCATTCCCATCAGATCTTTCATGTTACCCATGCCTTTGATCTGCTGAATTTGAGCTAAGAAATCATTGAAATCGAA
>CAMLIF010000151.1 GCA_946479985.1 uncultured Flavobacteriales bacterium | reverse complement strand
CCTTATGTGAATTTAGTCAGATAAAATTTGGATATATTAAAACCTTAGAATACGCTGAGAACGCTAGTTTTTTTTTTAATATTCCCTTAGCGTGCTTCTTCTCTTTGCGTTTAAATTAAAGTACTCAAATTGATCAAATTAAATCATGTTCCAACTAGAAACCGAAAGACTTTTACTGAGAGAAATGACCGAAGCGGATGCTGAATCGGCTTACCTGCTGAATCTTGATCCGGAAGTGATTCGTTATACCGGCGACGATCCGTTTGAAAGCATAGAAGAAGCAAGAGTTTTTCTTGGAAATTATACTTCATATAAAACTTACGGTTTTGGTCGCTGGGCGGTTATGCTGAAAGAGACGAATGAATATTTAGGCTGGTGCGGATTGAAATACACTCCGGAACTGGATGAGTTTGATATTGGTTATCGTTTTATGCAAAAGCACTGGGGAAAAGGATATGCCACGGAATCAGCCAAAGCTTGCCTGGAAATTGGTTTTGAAAAATTCGGAATGAAAACCATTGTTGGACGAGCCATGACTGAAAATCTGCAAAGTATTAAAGTACTAGAGAAACTTGGGTTGGCGTATCAGTATACCCGAAAAGAAGATGGTGTTGAGGAGGTGATTTATTCGATTATGAAAAAATGACCCCAGGCACCTGAATTCCTTTTACAGCAGGCTTTCTTCATAATTTTATAAATTTATATTTTTGTGATTTTATAAATTTGATTTTTAACCGCTTGAAATCAAAAATCTACCATTCACCATCGAAAAACTGTTATCAGCGAAATTTCCGCCTAAAAAACACAAAAGCTGTATTCAACGTCCAAAAAACCACTATTTTAGTCCAAATAAACTTATAATAATATGATCCCAGGATTAATTATCGGAGGAGTCGTTTTGATCCTCATTATTTGGTGGGTTTCCATCAACAACCGTTTGGTTTCTTTGAAAAACAATCGTGAAAGTGCTTTTGCAGACATCGATGTGCAATTAAAACAACGTCACGATCTTATTCCGCAGTTATTAGGCGCAGTAAAAGGATACATGGGTCACGAAAGTGAAGTTTTGATCCGGGTAACCGAAGCTCGTCAACGTTCCATGCAGGCCGGAAGCATTTCTGAAAAGATTGCCGCCGAAGCAAATCTGAGTGCTGCAATGAACGGATTCAATATGCAGATTGAAGCATATCCGGATTTGAAAGCGAATTCAAACTTCATGCATCTACAAAGCGAGATCGGCGATATTGAAAATAAACTGGCTTCAGTTCGTCGTTTCTTCAACTCTGCCACAAAAGAGTACAACAACGCAATTGAACAATTTCCAAGCAACATTATTGCAGGAATTAAAAAGTATACACGCGAACCGATGTTCGATTTGGGTACTGAGCAGCGTCAAACTTTAGACAAAGCACCGGAAATTTCTTTCTAAACCAATCGAATGGCAGCATACATTGGCTTACAGGCTCAAATTAGTCGGAACAATTTTCGATCTATCTTATTATTGGCATCATTTCCCCTGTTAATTTTAGCGGGGGTTTATGCCTTTTTCTTTTTCACGCAAGGAGGAAGAGAAAACATTGAGGCCGTGAATTACGGTTTTATCCGAACTATTCCGCTGGTACTTGGCGGAGTAGCCATTTGGTTCCTGATAGCGTTCTTCGCGAATTCAGCGATGATAAACATGGCAACCGGAGCAGTTCCATTGGAACGAAAAGAAAACATGCGGGTCTACAATCTGATGGAAAACCTGTGTATGAGCATCGGAATGACTATGCCGAAATTGTATGTTATTGAAAGTTCTGCGCTGAACGCTTTTGCGAGTGGAATCAGCAAGAATTCTTATGCTGTAACGCTTACAACCGGAATCATTGAACATCTGAATGATGAAGAACTGGAAGGAGTTATTGCGCACGAGTTGACACATATTCGGAATAAAGATGTGCGACTGCTGATCATTTCCATCATTTTCGTCGGGATTTTCTCATTTGCAGTTGACGTGCTGCTGCGTTCTTTTTTATTCGGTGGAAGACGGCGAGACAAGGATGACAACAACATGGCATTAATCGGTTTGGCAATAGCCGTCGTGGCATTTATTCTTTCTATTCTCTTTAAGTTCTCCCTATCCCGCAAACGCGAATACTTAGCTGACGCCGGAGCAGTAGAAATGACACGCAACACCAAAGCCATGGCAAGCGCATTGCGTAAAATTTCCGGAAACAGCGAAGTTGACTCGGTAAAAAGTGATGATGTAAAACAAATGTTTATAGAACACAAAGCATTAGATGGCGGTTTCGGAGGATTGTTCGCAACGCACCCGCCGATTGAAAAACGCATTGCTGTTTTGGAACAGATGTAATGAAAACCCATAATTCCCGAGTTGTAAAATTTGTCATCTTAACCATTGGTATCTTTTTAATCGGGGCCAGTGCGTTCTCTCCTATCCTTTCCCGGAAGAACTACCTGAAACTTCAATACAAGGAATACATTATCGGAACAGATTCGATGCTTTGGCATTTCCTGGTTATTCCAACGATTGCTCTTTTTCTCATCGGATTTTTCTCCAATCACCTCGCAGTCAGGATCCTTTTCTATGTCTTTTTGGTGCCCATTGTCTTTTTCACGTTTAGCGTTACCATAATTGCCAACATGGGTTCCTTTTGGGGATCGCCGTTTATAGAAAGATTGGAGCGAGGGTATTTCATGGCATTGATAGGACAAATGCTCATTATTACAGCAACGATCATATCTTTGCACAAACCAAAAAAACTTAAAGCGAATACAGATCAAAAAGATCTTCTTTCATCCTAAAATCGATTTGCCACATGAAAAGATCATTCGTGTTTTATCTGAAAACGGCGTTGCTTCTTATAGGGGCAATACTCATTCTTATCGCTGCATTTTCACCGGTCGAATCGCAGTATCAATACATGAATCAGTCAGGAGAATTTGAAGATGCGGTTGAAGTAGTCACAACCGGGATAAATCATTTTCTCTGGTACATCCTGGTTTTCGGAACTGCTGTTGTTTTTTCAGTCGGGTATTTTTCTAACAGGCTGATGAATAAAGTTCTGGTATATGTGTTCACTCCGCTTTTTGCACTGGTCTTTTTGTTTTTCACTGCTGTGACTACAATCACCTGGGGAGCAACACCATTTGTCCCGCGGCTGCAATACGGCTATCTGCTGATGATTTACGGCTCGATCCTGGTTCTTACAGCAACAATTATCTCTGTGCATAAAGGAAAATCAAAAACCATTTCCAACGACAAAGATTTGCTGGATGAGATGTGATTTCGATGATCTTAGTACCATTAACCACAAAGGCACAAGGCGCACGAGGATTGAGTGAAGTGGAAACTGAATAGGGCAACCACAAAGACACAAAGAACACGAAGTGCGATTGAATATTAAACCAGAACCCATGATCAGGCTGCAAACCAGACTGAACCAAATTTATCAGAATTATGAAACGAACACCAGTTTTCTATCTAAAAACAACCCTACTGTCAATTGGAACTGCACTCCTGTTTATTTCCGGTTTTATGCCTCTGATTAGAATGTTTACTTTGGATCATAATATAAACGGGACAAGTATTTCAGGGTTTGATTGTACTCTTTGGTATGCGATCCTGATAGCTGCTGCTATTATTTTCGCAATAGGTTATTTCTTTCATGCCACTGTAAATAAAGTACTTGTTTTCGTGTTTGCACCAATCTTTACTCTCATAATTATGTTCCTGACTTTTGTCTTTACGTTTTCAATTGCGATAGATCCGGGAGATGCTATTCTGCAAATCGGAGAAGGATATCCAATTGCCATTTCCGGTGCATTGCTGATTGTAATTGCAACTGCGATTTCTGTTTTGAGAAAGAAAGAAGTTAAAACCACGAATCATCCTGATTTATTGGATGAGATGTGATTTAGATGATCTTAGTATCGGTCGACCACAAAGGCACGAGGCGCACAAAGAAAGATTGATTGAAAACTTTCCTCTTTCAGCTTTTCCTCCTAATTAAGTGCCTTCTTCAACGCCTCCGGATCTAACTGGTCTTCCCATTTCGCCACTACAATAGTAGCTACCGAGTTTCCGATCAGATTGGTTAAAGCACGACATTCAGACATGAATTTATCTACCCCGAAGATCAGGCTCATTCCTGCTACCGGAATTTCCGGCACAACTGCCAGCGTAGCTGCTAAAGTAATGAAGCCGGCACCTGAAACCCCGGCTGCTCCTTTGGAACTCAACATGGCAACTAAAAGCAGAGTAAGCTGCTGCTGCCACGACAAATCAATATCGAATGCCTGGGCAATGAATAAGGCCGCCAATGTCATGTAAATATTAGTCCCGTCGAGGTTGAACGAATAGCCGGTAGGAATTACCAGGCCCACAACTTTCTTAGCACAGCCCGCATTTTCCATTTTCCGCATGATGGAAGGAAGGGCCGATTCGGAAGAGCTGGTTCCTAAAACCAATAACAATTCGTCCTTGATATAACGTAATAATTTGAAGATGTTGAATCCGTTGTACTTCGCAACAAGCCCCAAAACAACTATCACGAAGAAAGCTGAAGTTGCATAGAATAATCCTACGAGTTTCCCCAGGTTCCACAATGAATCGACCCCATACTTCCCAACGGTGAAAGCCATTGCTCCCAAAGCGCCGATTGGGGCCAGTTTCATTAAGATATCAACTACTTTAAAGATCGGATGGGTTAACGCCTGGAAAAAGTCGAGAACGGGTTTACTTCTTTCTCCGGTCATTGAAATAGCAACACCAAACAATATGGCTACGAACAAAACCTGGAGAATGCTGTCGCCGGTTAATGCCGACATAAACGACGTTGGAATAATTGCTAGAAGGAATCCAACGAATGTATTGTCGTGAGCTACCTGCTGATATTCGCTCACTTTGGCAACATCTGCCGGATTCAGTGAATCGATTGTTGCATGCATGCCGCTTCCGGGTTGGAAAAAGTTACTCATGCACAACCCGATAATCAATGCAAGTGTAGAAAACGTCAGGAAGTAGATAAATGCTTTTCCTGCAACACGACCAACTTTCTTCAAATCGTTCATGGATGCAATTCCAACCGTAACGGAAATAAAGATCACCGGTGCGATGATCATTTTAATCAGCTTGATAAACCCGGTTCCGAGCGGTTCGAGCTTTACTCCCAGATCGGGCCAGAATTTCCCTAAACAAACTCCTATGACAATAGCAACCAGTACCTGTATATACAAAGTTCTATACCATTTCTTTGGTTTTACCGGCTCAAGGTCCTGATCAATTGCTTGCATAATACTGCTTCGGATTAATTTTCGTTGAATATATCAATTCTTTTTGTACTTGAAATCGACTTCTTTGGTGTTCTCACACTAAGTGCGCGAAGTTTTCCTGCCCTCCCCCTCAGTCCCCCTCCAAAGTGGGAAGTTACGGTCCTCATACTAATTTAGCTTTGTCGTTAATTTTTCAAGCAACTCGAATTGTTCTATCGGATGAGAATTAGGGTCTCTCCCTTCGGAGGGGGAGAACTTATTTTATTTACTCAAAAGCCGCGCTCACCCCTACTCTTTTTCAATTCGGAGTTGCGTTTCTTAGCCAACAATCGTTTTTCTACGACGGATTTAGGGACTTTTGTTTTCTTACGCTTAGCAACCACTTTGAAGGCTTGTTCCAGCAAGACATCCAGTTTCAGCAATACCTGCCGTTTGTTTCCAAGCTGTGTGCGTTCTGATTGTGAGACAATCTGCAGAATGCCATCATTGGTGAGTTTGTTCTGCCATTTCTCCAACAACAGGGCCTTTTGTTCTTCCGTCAGAATTTGCGAATTGGCCGGATCGAATCCTATTTCAACTTTGGTAGAAACTTTATTGACGTTTTGACCGCCTTTTCCGCCGCTTCTGCTGGTTTTGAAAACCAATTCGGGTAAGAGATTTCTACTTGTTAAAACGTTCTGTTTCATAGAAGATTCGCCTTTAATAGTTGATGAAGATATTTATATTAAATGAAATCAATCTTCTCAAAACAAAAATCAACTTTTTAAACCGCAGAGAAACTGAGGTCGCTAAGGTAAATGTCTGACTAGTCAGACTCAAATACCAACTACTGAATCAACCCTTCGCGTCTCAGCGGCCTTTGCGGTTTTCATCACTTTTTGACTGCTATTCTTTTGCTCATTCCATTGTCAGGAGTGGCTGCATCACTAAAACCGAACGACAAGTTTGAGATTGAAACGGCGCGAAGTCAGATAATTCGGAATGGAATAATATTTCCCGGAAACATCCTGGATCCACTGTTTCGATAAAACATTGTTATATCCCAGCAAATTCCACACTTCTAATGATACCATACATTCGGAAAGCTTGTCCTGCCACTTATATTTATTCGGTTTGCCCACCGCAAGTAAGTTGTATGAAAGACCTAAATCAACACGGAAGTAGGCCTTCATTGTCAGCGTATCTTTGTAGCGCGTAAAATCAGGCGGACCGTAAGGCAAACGTGAGCCATAATTCAAACCGAGCTGTGCTGTTAAACGCTCAAATCCGGGCATTTTATCCTGGAAGAAGATTCCTACATTTAATCGCTGATCTGAAGGACGACGGATATAACCCGGGTAAACAACAGCGGAATCAACCGCAACCTGGTCGTCGCTTACGCCGTCAATAATGACTTCGCCTGCAGCATTGTAATAATTGGTGTACTGATCGTTCAGGATATCTTCTTTGGTAGACAGAAGACTTATTTTGAAAAACGAGAGTAATCCCGGAACAAATTCACCGTTCAGGATCATGTCTAACCCGGTTGCATAACCTTTCGCAATGTTATCGGCGTAATAACGGATGCGTACATTTTCAATTTCGTACGGGTTGATGTCCCACAAGTATTTGTAATATCCTTCAACCGTAAATTTGAACGGAAGCTCTCGGTTCCACATATAGAAACTGTAGTCTAAACCGGTAATGAAATGTGCCGATTTCTGCGAACGTACTTCCGGGTTCAGCGTTCCGTCGTACTTTCTGTATTCACGGTAAAACGGAGGCTGATTGTAAATTCCAACCGCCAAGCGCAGCTTCATACTTCTTCGGATAAACTTCCCGTTGTGATAAGCGTATCGAACCGGAATATAGCTCAATCCCATTCTCGGCGAAACAAAAAACTCATCATTGTAGCTGGTATAAACTGCACGTGTACCAAAATCGAGCTGCAATACGCCCAAAGCATTCCGGATCAGGGAATCGGCCACCAGCGTGTCTTTCCCCAATTTATTGGAGTATGCATA
>CAMLIF010000150.1 GCA_946479985.1 uncultured Flavobacteriales bacterium | reverse complement strand
GAAACCGAAGAATTTTTAAATTTGTTACCATATTGCTTTTTGGCATTACACCACCACCTATGATTAAAATCAAAATGAAAGCTACTTTAATTGTCATACTGGTTCTGCTGTTTCGCGGAATTGCATTTTCACAATATTACCCGGTTCCTGCCACGGAGGTTGATTTGAGTGCTTTGCTTCGGAGCGAAGTCCGGATTTCGGTCAAAGAATTTACGATTTCCAACCTGGTTACCGTTTCAGAGTTCAATTCGTATTTGCTGGCAGTGGAAAAAGATTCAACGAAACAGTTCTACGAGAACCAATTGCCGAAATTGGGTAAGAAATCCATGGAATTGGTTGCTGCTATTCGAAGTAATCCCGAATTACAGGATCAGCCTATGCCGGGTGTTTCATGGACAGTCGCGAAGAATTATTGTCATTGGTTAACTGCAATGGCTGCAAAACAAGGATTTAATTATACATACGATCTTCCTTATTTGTCGGAGGCCGTTGCTTTTGAAAAATACTATCCGCCGAAATCCAATTCACTATTAGAATTGTGGGTTAGAAATGCGTATGATGAATCAATCGGTCAGATCGCAATGATCAAAAAAGAATACGAGTACGAAGCCAAAACGGAAGATCCGCCTGCAATGAAACGTAAAAGAATGTACGGTGGGTCTTATCACATGAATCGTGTAGCAGATAAAAAATATTCTTACGGCGATTACGAATACCAGGACAGTTCTTCAGCATTCATTGGTTTTCGTGTGGTAAGGAAAATGGATCAGGCCAAATCTGAAGTCATAAACATGGGTTCAGTGAAAGCAACTATTCAGCAAAATCACCTGAATGGAATCTACCGGGAAACTTATTCAAACGGAAAAACGAAAGTTCTGGGAGAGTTTTTGGATGGTCAGCGTGTGGGAGTCTGGTCGGTTTGGGATTCTACCGGAGTATTAAAGATTCAGCGCAATTACGTAGGAAGCCGGGAAGTTGAATACCTGTTTCCGGAAATTAAAAATCCGTACGCCGAACTTTATGAAAACTACCTTGAGTACAAATTGATTCGCAGTTCAGATGGATTTTACCCGTACCAGCATGTAGAAGAGCGTGCAGTTTCGTATTCATTTCGTTCCTGGCGGGAATTAAACTCTGAGAATGAACCGCAGTTGTTTCAACAGATAGATTTTAAGAAATTCCTGACTTCATACTTGCAAAGTGACGCTAAAATTTATGAGTATGGAAACAACGGAAATTTCGCGAAGCAGGTGACAAAGGAAAACACCGATAAGCTTCTGAAAGAAATAGATACATGGGATTTTAGCAGAGTAGAAGTGAAGGAAGATTATTTCTATAGTTCAGATTTCCTTACCGGCGAAGTGCGACAACTCGGTTTGAGTTTCTATACAAGCGAGAAAGATTCTCTTCCGAAATATTCCTTTTATTTCCCGCATATACGCAAACAACTTGCTTCAAACACACTAAGTATTGCAGGGCATCCGGAAGTGAAGAATCTGGACGATTATTTCTTTTTTCATCCGTACCGGGGAAGAATCACTTATTTTTCGAATTGGAATGATTCCAGGGACTCACGGTTAGTAGAAAAGAACTGGGATGTAGAATTAATGCATGTTGTTGCTGAACATGGGCTTTGGCTGGAATACGGGAGGTAATCGAATTACTCGAAAAATAAATATGACTGGTTATGGAACGATATAGAGTGATGTCATGGCTGGGACTTTTTGGAGGAGTAATTATTCTCTGCATTGGATTTTATCTCAATTATGAAGGAATCTCATCTCAAGGAGTCACAACAAGTAAATCAGGAGGAGGTGTAGGAAGTATTTCTGGAAACGGCGCGATTCTCTGTGGTTGTTTGGCTTTACTCTTTAGCTCAATCAGTTTTCTGGTACTGCTGTTCAATCGAAAAAACAAGTAATTGTGATTGTTTAATTAAATTGTTCTGAGTATTAACTTTGTTTTTCAAAGTGCTTTTGTATATTTGTTTCAATCAATTAAAAACACCTTTTATGATACACAACGAATCTTATAAACCGCTTCATCCCAGTTCATTGGGAAAATGTTTATTCATTGGAGCTGCAATAGCTTCTGCATTGGCTATCGGTTTCTTTCTTTTTCTTTATATAGTTGCAGGACCGGGACCAAGTCCGGGAATTTTGGCTATTCCCGTTTTAACAGTTACAGCAGGTGGAATGCTTGGTGGGATTAATTATTATCTCATGGATTTTATGCGCTGGCATGGTGGTTGGAAAAAAGTAGTAGCCAATACCTGGAGTGTACTGGTTTTTATTGTTTGCCTCTATCTTAGTTTGGTTTTCGGATTGGCCCAAATTGGCTTGTGGGATTAATGATCCCGGATTTTTCATACTTTGGTTACTCATTTTTATTGAACAATAGAAGGTATGCCAGTACTAAATACTTCAAATAGTCAGCAGCTCGTTGACGGTTCCCTCTGCAAAGTCATAGCCGGAACCCACAAAGGGAAATCGGGAAGAGCAACCGATTTGAATATTAGTAAAACCGGGCATCTGACAATTACAATTGTACAGGAAAACGGTGTTCGTTTCAAAACGCTTGGTAAGAATGTAGAAGTTATTGATTAAGAGTTTTTAGCTTCCTAAAGCTTAAAAATAAGAAAGGTCTTCCGCTACTATCGAAAGACCTTTCCATTTTATCCGCGTGTTTCTAAGCCACTATCGAATAAAGGAGCAGAAGAGAGATTATTTTCTCCAGCCTCCACCCAATGCCTGGTAAATATTAATCATTGCGTGCATTTGCTGCATTTTTGTTTCAATCAGTTCAAAACGCGAATCCAGCGCATCACGCTGTGTTAACAATACTTCCATGTAATCTGCACGAGCCGATTTGAACAAATCTGTCGAGATTTCGATGGATTGCTTCAAGGCAGCAACCTGCTTTTCCTTCAAATCGTAGCTCAGTTTTAGATTGTTCATCATGGAAACCTGGTTTGCTACTTCGATGTATGCATTCAGAATGTGTTGTTCGTAATTGTAAACCGCCTGAATTTGCTTCGAATTTGCTGTTGCATACTGTGCTTTCAATGCATTTCTATTGATCAGCGGAGCAACCATGTCTCCGGCTAATGAATAGAGCATTGATTCCGGCAGCTGAAGCATGTAACCCGGATTGAAGGTTTGCGAACCCAAACTTGCTGTTAAACGCAGGGAAGGATAGAAGTTCGCCTTCGCAACTTTGATGTCCAGTTTTGCGGCGGTTAATTCTAATTCTGCCTGTTTAATATCCGGACGATTGTCCAATAATTGCGACGGAACTCCTGTATAAACTGAGTTAGGAACCAGATCTTCGAAATTGACGCTTGTTCTTTGAACGGGTTGCGGTGTTCTGCCCACCAGGAAATTAATTTTGTTTTCTGTTTCAATAATTTCCTGTTTGATGTAGTACTGACGGCTTTGATTCTTAAAAACTTCGGCTTCAAACTTCTTTACGGCCAGTTCGGTAACTTTCGCCGATTCCTTTTGAAGTCTTACAATTTCAAGAGCATTCGTTTGAATCTCGATATTCTGCTGCAGAATCTGAAGTTTATTATCCAAAGCCAGCAGCTCAAAGTATGAATTGGCAATTTCCGAAACGATATTTGTCACCATGAAGTTTTTACCTTCCACAGAACTTAAATACCGCGAAGCCGCAGCATCTCTTGAATTGCGAAGCTTTTTCCAGATATCCACTTCCCAGGATGCATTTGCTTTCAGTACGAAATCGGGCAGAGGCTCAGGAAATTCTTTTCCGGGCATAATTTCCGTATTCGCATCGTTTGCTCCCTGGCTGGTATATCTGCCAACTTTTTCAGCTCCGGCACCACCTTTCACATTCAAAAACGGTAGAAATTCTCCCTTTCTGGTTTGAACTTCAGCTTTAGCAACATTGATTTCCTGAAGCATAATGTTCAATTCCTGGTTGTTTTCCAGTGCCGAATCAATCAACGCAACCAGGTTAGGATCGGTAAAGAATTCGCTCCAGGTTTTAGTTGCCGAATTGGTAGAATCTTGTATGGCAGCCGTTTCCGGTTTGATAGAGTCTGTTCCGCTTGCCTGCGAGCCGGTATAACTCGCAGGTAGGGATGTATTTTCTGTTTTGCCTTTTTCGTCAAATATTTTGCAAGACGAAACTGCTAAAACCAGTGCAACAGCTGCTGCACTCTGAATGATTATTTTCTTATTCATTTCCTACAAAATCTTCAGTTAATGGATTATCGTCTTCTTTCTTAATGAGTCTTCTTCCGTCGGATATCTTGGCGAAAATGAAGTACAATCCCGGAACAACAATAACTCCGAATACAGTTCCGAAAGCCATTCCACCAAGTGCAGAAGCACCAATAGTTCTGTTTCCGATTGCTCCCGGTCCTGTTGCAATAACGAGTGGGATTAATCCTGCTATGAACGCAAATGAAGTCATCAAAATTGGTCTGAATCGTACTTTCGCGCCTTCAATAGCGGCATCTTTGATACTCATTCCCTGCAGACGTTTCTGAACTGCAAATTCTACAATCAAAACGGCGTTCTTACCAAGTAGCCCGACGAGCATGACCAGCCCGACCTGCGCGTAAATGTTGTTTTCTAATCCCAGAACTTTAATGATCAGGAATGATCCGAAAATTCCCGCGGGAAGTGAGAAAATAACGGCTAACGGAATAATGAAGCTTTCGTATTGAGCTGCAAGTACGAAGTAAACGAAGATAATTACGATAATGAAAATGTAAATGGCTTCATTTCCTCTTCGAACCTCGTCAAAAGAAAGTGCCGCCCAATCAATATCATAACCATTCGGTAATTCTTTCGCGGCAACCTCCTGAACTGCAGCAATTGCTTCACCGGAGCTGTAACCTTTGGCAGGAGATCCTCTGAAACCAGCCGTGTTATACATGTTGTAACGGTTAATTTCATTGGCCCCCTGTTTCTTTACAATTTTCATGAATGCGGAAAAGGGAACCATCTCATCGCGGTCGTTTTTCACGTACAACTTCATGATGTCTGTAGGAAGTCTCCGGTATTCCGGAGCAGCCTGCACAAACACCTTGAAGAACCGCTGGTATTTGATGAAACCAAGTTCATACGTACTACCTACAAAAATGGAAAGAGTGTTCATTGCATTTCCGATCGAAACGCCTTTCTGCATCGCGAGTTTATTGTCAATCTGAATTTCGTACTGCGGATAATTGGCACTAAAGAAGGTGAACAAACCGGTTAACTCCTTGCGTTTTTGCAAAGCAGCCATGAAATCATTTTTCACTTTCTCCAGATCTTCGTAAGTTCCGGTATTGGTTTTATCCAATAACTGAAGCGCAAATCCTCCTGCGGCACCATAACCGGGAACAGCCGGTGGATCAAAGAATTCAATGGTTGCTCCGGGAATCGCACGCGCTTTTTCTTCGAGTTCATACATGATTTCTTTTACGGTATGCTTACGATCATCCCAGGGTTTCAGGTTGATCAGACAAGTTCCTGCATTCGACCCGCGGCCTTCGGTCAAAACCTCATAACCGGCAATGGATGAAACAGATTTCACTCCGTCAACTTTCGTGATAATGTCCTGAAGCTGGCGTGAAATGTCGTTTGTTCTTTCCAGCGTAGATCCCGGAGGTGTTTGAACAATTGCATAGATCATTCCCTGGTCTTCACTGGGAATAAACCCGGAAGGAAGTGTTCGTGTAATTCCAAAAATTCCAAGTCCGAAGACTAACAGAATTCCCCATGTCACCACTTTCCGGTTGACAATCAGTTTCATTAATCCGACATATCGTCCCGTCAGTTTATCGAAACCGCGATTAAAGCTGTCGATGAATCTGGTAATGATGTTTCGCTTTTTCGGTTTTCCATGATTGTTTTTCAGGATCATTGCACAGAGAACAGGAGTGAGTGTTAAAGCCACAAATCCGGAAACTACAATGGAAGTTGCCATTGTAATGGCGAATTGGCGGTAGAAAATACCAACCGGTCCCGACATAAAAGCAACCGGAACGAAAACGGCAGTCATCAAAAGGGTAATTGCGATTACCGCACCACTGATTTCTTTCAATACTTTCTTAACAGCTTTGTAAGGCGTTAAATGCGGTTCTTCTTCCATCTTGGCGTGAACCGCTTCCACGACGACAATTGCATCATCGACGACAATACCAATAGCCAATACCAAAGCAAAGAGTGTGATCATGTTAATCGTCAAACCGAACATCTGCATGAAAATGAACGCTCCAATCAATGAAATTGGAACAGCCAGGGTAGGAATGAGGGTTGATCTCCAATCTCCGAGGAAAATAAAAACTACCAAAGCCACCAAAATGAACGCATCACGCAGGGTATGCATAACGCTTTCTGTGGATGCATCAAGGAAGTTAGAAACGTCATAACTGATCTCATAGTCCATTCCGGGTGGGAAATGGGATTTCATCTCTTCCAGTTTGAGTTTTACATTGTCAATTACTTCACTGGCGTTACTTCCGTAGGTTTGTTTTAATACAATTGCTGCTGAAGGATGATTATTCAGATTCGAGTAAATATCGTAGTATTCGCTGCCCAATTTTACTTCCGCAACATCTTTTAAGCGAAGAATTTCTCCATCAGGTGATGCACGGATAATGACATCTTCATATTCTTCCGGTTCGTTGTAACGGTCGGTGTAGGCAAGAACATATTCCAGCGCTTCGGCACGACTTCCGTCACCACGACCAATACGACCGGGCTTTCCGATGATACTTTGATCATTTAAGGCTTCCATTACTTCATCCGGAGAAACATTGTAGGCCCGCATTCTGTCAGGATTCAACCAAACACGCATAGCGTATTGTCTGCTTCCTAAGATTTTTGCCTGACCAATTCCGCTGATACGCTGTAATTCCGGAATCATATCGATACCTGCGTAATTGAAGAGGAATTTCATGTTTGCACTGGTGTCCTTACTGTACAAGTTCACATACATCAACATACTTGGCATGATAGGCGTAATAATTACACCTTCTCGCTGCACCAGTTCAGGTAAACGGTTTCTTACTTGTTCTACACGATTCGAAATTTGAACCAAAGCCGCGTTCGGGTCGGTTCCGAGTTCAAACACAATTTGAATATTTGCTTCACCGGCTGAGGTAGCATCGGAAGTCATATATTTCATTCCCCAGGCACCATTAATGGCTTGTTCCAAAGGAATAATAACAGATTCTGTGAGGGTTTTTGCACTTGCTCCCGGATAAGAAGCACTCACCATTACTGTTGGTGGTGCAATTTCCGGGAACTGAGAGGTTGGTAATGTTTTGATCGAAATGATCCCCATGAAAATGATCACGAGTGAAAGTACAATCGCTAAAACCGGTCTCTGAATGAATTTATTAAACATATCTTTCTGCTTTAGGGATTATTCGACGTAAACTTTCAACTTTGAAATGACAGATTTCGGGCTTTCGAATGTGTAATGAATCTTTTCACCTTCTTTCACTTTTCGAATTCCTTCAACCACAATTTTATCTGTCGGTCTGATTCCTTTGTCGATTACATAAATATCCGGTAACTCAGATTTGATAGTGATTTCGCGGGAGTGGACTTCGTTG
>CAMLIF010000149.1 GCA_946479985.1 uncultured Flavobacteriales bacterium | reverse complement strand
TCCTTCTGTTAGTTTAGCGCATTGGAATACTTCTTCATGGAACATGGTTGCTTCAACCGTGTCGGGATCCTGCACAGGAAACGGGGCTGGAATATTAAGTTCTTCTTCGGAAATCGAAGAATTTGGCATTTACACAATCGGCTTCACGGAAGGAGTTTATCAGCAGGTAATTACAGTTTGCTCAGGCGAATCTTATTCTGTGGGAACCAGTACGTATGATACACCGGGAGTTTATTTCGACCTGCTTACAGACGTAAACGGTGCAGACAGTTTGGTGGTAACAGCGCTTACAGTTCTTCCACAGCCAGACTTGACTGTTCTGGAAAATCTGGGCTATCTCACATCAAATGCCTCCGGTGTAAACTATCAGTGGGTTGATTGCGGAAATAATTTTGAACCGGTACCGGGTGAGACAAATCAAATCTTCGCTCCAGCTCAAAACGGAACGTATGCCGTAATTATTGAAACGAACGGGTGTTCAGATACGAGCAATTGTGTTGTAGTTGACGATCTGTCGTTATCAGAAAACCTTGTTTACATTTCTGTTTATCCGAATCCGGTTCAATCCGGTAAACAGCTGTTTGTGAAATGTGAAAAAGAATTGATTTCGTATTCATGGATTGGTACAATTGGAACAGACATTAAAAGAGCTGAGATAATCAATTCGCAAGTTCATGAACTCGAGGTTCCGGAATTTTCGGGAATATACATTTTGACTTTGAATTTTGCGGATGGCTCCAAATCATATTCGCGGGTTTCGGTTTCAAACTAATCAAATCACTTAATGCTCTGAAAGTGGTGTTTTAGAGAATGTTTCTATTGAGTCCCCCGGCAAATTGGATAGTAATCCAGAGTCGGGGGATTTTTTTGTTTTTAGTCTGGTTAATTAATCGAGAGGAATTTAGATTATTAGACCCCGACTTTCCCAAATACTGTGTAAATTCGAACAATGATTTTTGCCTTGTTTCTGCTGTTCGCATTTTCATTTCTCTGGTTCAAGCCAACGCGGGGACTAAAATCATTGGACTTAACCGGAGTTTTTCTTTTCAAAATCCTGCTTGGGTGGCTCTTTATGTACGTTTACTCCCGAATTTATGGGGTTGGTGCAGAAACAGTTGATTGGGAAGAATTTATACATGACAGCGTTGTATTGCGAAATGTTGCATTTGAAGATTTTGGAACTTACCTGAAATTTCTTTTTGGATTCAGCACGGAAACCGATGTTCAGCATTATCTGACCGGAACAAATCATTGGGCAGCAGGAGATTTGGCCCTAATGAATGATTCACGGAATGTACTTCGGGTAAATAGTATAATTGCTTTTTTGTTCAACGGGAACGTTTATTATCACATTGGATTCATCTCGTTCTTTGTTGTGTTGTGTTTCCGGGAATTATACCTGGCGCTTGATTCAAAAGTCTGGATGAATAAAAGAATCTTCTGGTGGATTCTCCTGGTCTTTCCGAGTGTTGCTTTCTGGACAGCCTCCATGCTTAAAGAACCATTTCTTATTATGGGATTCTGTTTGTTGTTTTCGGCTTTGTTCGGGAATTATAAAAAGTATTCTTTTTGGTGGCGATTAATTCTCGGCGTAGTTCTCCTCATTGCATTTAAACCGTATGTTTTTTTCTGCCTCATTTTCCCGGTATTAATCTTTGTTTTATATCGATGGATGAGGTTGAAACAGGCGATTTCATATTCCGTGCTCATAACCGCATTTACGTTGATACTGATTGTCTTTCCGAGTATTCGAACAAAAGGCGTTCATCAATTAACCCGAATGCAATTCGATTTTATAAATATCGGCCACGGTGGGGTGCATGTGATGAACGGAGACAGCTTTTACTTTTTTTCTCCGGAAATACTGAATTCGGTTGAGTTGAGGAATGATAGCTTATATCTTTTGAAACCTGTAACAGCTAAATTGGTGACTACCGGGATGAAACTGCCGTTTGATGATGTGCGTTTGAAACCCGAAGACGGACCTTGGGCTGTTTATTTCAAAGGATCGAGTTGTGGCAGTTATTTTGAAGTGACACCTATCAACGGATCATTTGCCAATCTATTAAAAAATATGCCGGAAGCGTTGGTCAATGCTTCTTTTCGTCCATTTCCTACGGATAATGGAAGTTGGCTGAAATGGTTGAATTTCCTTGAAACTCTCGGCCTTTTTTCAATCATATTATTTACATGGCTTTCAAAACGGATTAAACGAACAAAAGAACACAAACAAATGATTATCGTACTGCTCCTTTTTTCAATCAGCCTTCTTTTGCTGGTTGGTTGGGTTACACCCGTTATGGGAGCGTTGGTGCGTTATCGTATGCCCGCATATCTGGCATTGATATTAATAGCCTGTTTAGGAAAAAGAAGTATTCAAAAAACATGAAAAAATACATATTGATAACCGGAGCAACAGCCGGTTTCGGAGAAGCAACCGCAGAACTTTTTGCCGCGCAGGGCTGGAGTTTAATATTAACCGGTAGAAGAGAAGACCGATTGAATGCTCTGAAAGAAAAATTGGAATCTGACTCTGTTGACGTAATTACCTTGTGTTTTGATGTACGGAATGCACTGGAAGTTCAGGCAGCTATCGATTCTTTGCGTGACGAGGTGAAAAACAATCTGGCAGTTTTAGTGAACAATGCCGGATTAGCAGTTGGTCGTGGACCAATCGATACCGGGGTTTTAGATGATTGGGACAGAATGGTAGACACGAATATCAAAGGATTGCTTTATGTAACGCGTGTTGTGGCTCCTATCTTGAAGAAAAACGGGTCCGGGCACATTGTGAATCTGGGAAGCATTGCCGGAAAAGAAGTTTATCCTGGAGGAAATGTCTATTGCGCTACGAAACACGCTGTTGATGCACTTTCCCGATCAATGCGTATGGATTTGGTGGCAGACAATATAAAAGTAACCAATATTGCTCCCGGAGCTGCTGAAACTGAATTCTCGCTGGTTCGATTTAAAGGAGATGAGACAGTTGCAACCGGTGTTTACGATGGATTTGATCCGCTCGTGGCAATGGATATTGCAGATGCGATATTTTATGTTTGTACCAGGCCGAAACATGTTACGATTAATGATCTGGTGATTATGCCAACGGCTCAGGCATCGGCCTCAGTGATTCACAAGCAATAAGAAACATTGTTTTTTTGTGTGGTGTTTACCTTCATGGTTTACTGACATTAACTGTAAATATTAATAATAGTCAGATTATGAAGAAAAATTACCTATTTGCAGCACTTCTACTTGTTTCAGGTGCATCATTCTCCCAAAGTTTATCAAGTACCGACATTGGTTACCAGGTTGGTGAAAGTTTCAATTATTACCAAACGGCGTATATAAGCCCGGGTGCTTCGGGAACCGGTGTTACCTGGGATTTTTCGTCTATGTCGCCCCAAAGTACAATTGGAGTAGACGTTACAGCGAATTCAGGAGGAACATTTCCATCGTCCAATGTGAAATTGACTCAATCGAACGGTGGAACAATTTACTATAACCTGAACAGTTCAATTATGGAAGTTGTGGGTATGGAGATTCCCGGAGTCACTTTTACCTATTCGAACCCTACAACATATCTTCAATTCCCTACCACAAGTACAACAAATTACACGGATCCTTCAGCTTGTACATTTACAACGAGCGGATTTAATTTCAGCAGAACTATTTCAACGCACACTCAATTCTCCGGTTACGGAACATTGATAACTCCGGAAGGAACATTTACAAATGTTGTCAGATTGGAGTCGGTTCAAACAATTGTTGATACTTATTCAATGGGTACAATTAACAGTACCGTTACTGCTTACAACTGGTATAAAGCCGGAGTTCATCATGAATTGGCAAATGTGTCTACAACTTCGTCTTCATCCGGCACAACACAATCCGCTTACTACGCTGAAGTTCCAGATAACCTTGGATTGGAAAACAATACATTGTCGAATTTGATCATGTTCCCGAATCCTGCTAATTCAAATGTTACAATCAGTACAGATACGCAAATTAGTTCAATTGCAGTGTACACGCTTTCCGGACAGGAAGTATTGAACATGGAAGTGAATGGATTAAATACTGCCGAATTAAATATTGAGAACCTGAATTCGGGAGTTTACTTAGTAAAAGTTTTAGGATCAAACGGCGAACTATCCGTTGAACGCCTTTGCAAAAACTAAGAATTCCTTTTTTTAATAGAAATCCCGGCACTTCTACTTCATTAGTGACCGGGATTTTTTTTGCAGTAATTTTCCTTACAAATTGTGCAGCGCGAAAGTTCGTTAGGGTTTAACGCTTACTTTTGAAGTGTCGCAAGGCTTTATTCTTAAATTACGCTTTATATGAAATTGAATCGACTAATACTTGTTTTACCGTTTTTACTTACCATTTCGTGCATGAAAGGGAAAGCGGTTGATCTGATTGTTCGAAATGCCAAAATCCATTCGATGGACGAGGCAGATCACGAATACGAGGCGATGGCAATTAAGGACGGGAAAATTGTTGAGCTAGGTCCTGAACGACAAATCCTGAATAAGTATAGCAGCGACGAAGAGATTGATGCCGAGGGAAAGGAAATTTATCCGGGTTTTACAGATGCTCATGGCCACATGATGAGTTATGCGCGTCTGAAACTTTCGGTTGACCTGGTCGGAACATCTTCCATGGAAGATTTACTTGTCCGTGTTGAGAAGTATGATCAGAAAAAACAGCCAAGAGCCATTGTTGGTCGCGGATGGGATCAGGCAACATGGGGAGTAGCTGAATTACCGGATAATGAGAAATTGAATAAATTATTCCCTAATAAAGCTGTAATCCTGCATCGAATTGACGGCCATGCCGCTCTGGCGAACCAGAAAGCGCTTGATCTTGCCGGAATTTCACCTGACACTAAAGTTGCAGGTGGAGAAATCGGTGTGAAAGATGGGAAATGCACCGGAATTTTGGTCGACAATGCCATTAATTTACTCAGTGATAAAATCCCTGATTTCCCGCAAAAAGAATTGAGGACAGCCTTATTGGAGGTTCAGTCGGAATTGTTTCAGTTTGGAGTTACCGGAGTTCATGAAGCCGGGGTTTCGAATAAAGACCTGATGTTATTGAAAGGAATGTCAGAATCAAAGGCATTGAACCTGAATTTGTACGTTATGTTGTACGGAACGAAGGAAAATGTTTCCTGGGCAAAAAAACACGGATTATATGAAAAAGGCAATTTCAGTGTAAGATCGTTTAAAGTAATGGGTGATGGAGCTCTTGGATCCAGAGGAGCATTATTGAAGAAATCCTATTCGGATCATGATAATCACTTTGGTCTCTTGACTACTTCGGCTCCAGAAATGGAGAAACTGGCCGAAACTGCCAATACAATTGGTTATCAGCTCAATGTTCATGCAATCGGCGACAGTACCAATAGAGTTGTTTTAGAGTTGATACGGAAGTACACCTCGAAAAAACCGGATCATCGCTGGCGCGTTGAACATGCCCAGGTTGTAGATCCGAAAGATTTGCAGCTATTTCAGGAAAGTGGTGCTATTGCATCTGTTCAGCCAACACACGCCGTTAGTGATCAGCGATGGGCCGAACTGCGTTTGGGAGCAAGTCGTTTGAAAGGAGCTTACGCTTACAGAACACTGTTGGAAACTACGGGTATGCTTGCGCTTGGAACAGATTTTCCTGTGGAATACACAAATCCCTTTGCAACTATCAGAGCAGCGGTTCTTCGTACAAATGCAGATGGACAACCAATCGGCGGATTTCTTCCGAATGAGGCGATCTCGTTAAATGATTGTTTATTGGGAATGACACTTTGGCCTGCAATTGCAGGTTTTCAGGAACACAGGATCGGTAGTTTGGAAGTTGGGAAAGATGCCACATTTTTCATTTGTTCACAGGACATCAATGAATCTGCCAATTTTGACAGGCTTTATTCAACCAAAACAGTTCTGAATGGCAAGACTGTTTACAGTCTTAAATAGACAAGTATTTAAATAAAAAATCCCGGCACTTCGACTACTCTCAGTGCCCGGTTTTTTGCTTTATTGAGGTTTTTTACGCGTACTAATCATTGGAGAGGGCTGTGCTTCTTTTTTCGTGTTAACCGGTTCAGGTGAAACTTGGATTTCTTCCGTTTTCATTTCTCTTCCGGTAGAATGAATTACATGAACAGAATCAGCTGTTGCCGGCTGTTCGATTACTTCAATTAGTTTGGGTTCAGAAGCCTTCTTTTGGGAAACTACTGTTGCTTTTGTAGCTTTTGTTTGGGCAAATGATGTTACCGAACAAACCACGATAAATGTTCCGGCTGTTAGAATACTTTTCATAATCAATTAATTTAAAACCATAATTGTCATTTCACCCGGATTTACATCTGTAGTAGAATTACCGCCAATATCAACGGAACTGGTGCCTGAACTGCGCAGTGTTCTTAATTCAATCGTATGAACTCCCGCAGAAAGTGTAATCATTGTGTTAATGGCACAAGTGTTAAATGCATTTGTTGTTGAAGGATTAGTCACTGTAAAGCGATTCCAACCTCCGTTTGGTAAAAAGGTGCCATCAACATATACCACCACATCAACAACAGCATGATTTGCATTTCCGGTAGCTGTAGTTCTTCCGCCAATTGTTGCCCAGATTATTACTGAAGAAGCTGCGGCTAGGTTGACAACTTGTGTCATGCCTGGTTGCAATGTAGGTGTTGTAGATGTTACAGCTAATCTTCCTGCGGTACCATAAACATGATATTTGTTCACTACTCCCGGAGGTCCCTGAGGTCCGGTTGCTCCCGTTGCTCCTGGGGTTCCGTTTGTTCCTGCGGGTCCTTGTGGTCCTGCTGCACCTTGCGGTCCGGCCGGACCGGTTGTACCTGGTGCGCCGTTTGCTCCTGTGGGTCCTGCCGGACCTGTTGGCCCCGCTGGCCCTTGTGGTCCTGTCGGACCAGTAGCTCCTGCACTACATAAGTTTTGCCATGCAGCAGAAGTACTTTCGTAAAAGAAAAAACAATTTACGTCAATATCATAAACCATTAATCCTTCTGAAGGCGCGGCAATAGCATTTCGTTGAAGAGTTGTCATACGCGGAACCAAAACACCCTGATTAGTCGATTGCATTTCCAGTACGGCATTCGGATTTGGGGTGTTTGTTCCAATTCCTACATTGTTTTGAGCAAAAGTTGAGTAGCCGCCCAGCGACAGAGTAATTGCTAAAAAGAGAGCGTTTCTTTTCATCTTATTTTGAGTTGTTTAATTCTTAATTACAGTTACATTTCCCTGGAAACTATATTCTTTCGTTGTGGTGGCTGCGTTCAATGTGTAGAAATATACGCCGTCAACTACTTCGTTCCCGTTTATTCGACCATCCCAATGAACATTCGGTGTAGTGGTATTAAAAACTACATTTCCCCATCTGTTAACAATGATCAATTCATACTCTTTTAATCCGGAAGTACTGATTTCAAACTGGTCGTTTGTTCCGTCTCCGTTTGGTGTAATAACGTTCGGAACAACAATTTCCTGGAATATTTCTATCAACTGGCTTCCTGTTCCTACACAGCCTGTTGCGTTTGTTACTTCGAGCGTCACGGTGTACGTACTTATATCAGCATAGGTATGGCTT
>CAMLIF010000148.1 GCA_946479985.1 uncultured Flavobacteriales bacterium | reverse complement strand
GTTAACAAACTTAGCGTTCTCCTTTCTTGGCGGTTCTGTTACTTGAACAGCAGTCAGATGTTAATTTCAAAAAAATCGCGTTCTTCTTTGGAGTGGAACAGCAAAGACGTTAAACCTTCCAATAGCTATCGGGATTCCTCTTTTCCTCTTATATTTGAATCATGGAATTCGGCAAGGTCGACAAAAGCACTCTTGATGAAATTGATTTTTCGTTACCTCAGAACGGCAAGTTCATTGATCTCCTTCCGGAACAAAATAATCCGCCAAAAATATATCTCGGCGCTCCGAAATGGGGAATCAAAGAATGGATTGGGCTCATTTACCCCGAGAAAACCAGAGAAACACAGTTCCTCGACCATTACATTCAAAGTTTCAGCGGCATAGAATTAAATACCACGCATTACCAGATCTACCCAGAATCAACTATCCGAAAATGGGCGGGCAAAGCGAATGGAAAAGATTTTCTCTTCTGCCCCAAATTCCCTCAGTCAATTAGTCATTACAGCGAATTGACCAGCGTGCGGGCACATGAAATAACCGATCGTTTTCTTTCTTCCATCATTCATTTCGAAGAACATTTAGGTCCGCTCTTTTTGCAGTTAAGCGACAAATACGGTCCGAACAAAAAAGCGGCGTTGTTTGATTACCTGGAACGTCTCCCGCGCGATTTGGACATCACACTTGAAGTTCGTCACCCGGACTGGTATCAGTCACCTCATCGCGAAGTGCTTTTTGAAAAACTCTACGAGCTCGGGATCGGAAGTGTGATTACGGATGTTTCCGGCCGGCGCGATTGTGCCCACATGGAAGTAACTTCGCCCGTCACACTGATTCGTTTTGTAGGAAACGGACTTCACCCGACAGATTATAAACGCATCGATGAATGGGTAGAACGTATTGCGCTTTGGATGAAAAAAGGATTGAAAGCTATCCATTTTTATGTCCATCAACCGGGAGAATTGTACACACCGGAATTGACAGAATATTTGGTTGAACAGTTAAACAGCAAACTTGGATTGGCATTGGCAGGCCCGAAATTTGCAGCGAAAAGCGGGAGTTTGTTTTAATTGCGAATTACGAATGACTAGTGTCAAATTATGAGTTAGTTATTCGTCACCAATTATTCCGTTACCAACTCAACCGGGATAAGATCAAGTGCATCAATAAGAGTTCCGTCGGGCCAGTTGCCCATATTCAGAATGTCGTTTACATGATCTTTAAACGTCTCCGGCTGTAAATCGTTTCGCATCATGCGGAGTAAAATAGCCGATGTTTCCCAATACATTCCCCAATCCCACACATCCGTTTCACTAACCGCATCAACACTTTTTGCCATGGCATGAGCTTCAGGCACAATATCCAGGTAAGAACACGGAACCAGGTGATCTGATCTCAAAACCGGTTTGTCGTGTTTATCATCCTTTAGTTCGAAATAAAACTTCTGAGCTGCATTCAGCGAATCAGTATGGGTTAATACTTTCTTTACAAACAGATCGCCCGTAACGATATCCGATTTTCCGGAGAAACAAACCAGGAGCAGCTGTTCCGGCAGATGGTTGTAATCATCTTCTTCCGCAATACGCAAGTAAGATGAACCCGGTTGTGCCAAAAGTGCGGCATACGGTTTCGGAATAGTATTCTCTTCTGTATGATTCAGTAAAGCCATAATCATGCTTCCTCCCAGCGAATGTCCAACATACACAGCTTTAGAAAGATCCGCTTTCGGGTAATCCGGTTTTTTCAGTTCATTGATCGCATCGTGAATTTCGCTCACGGCTTGTTCATAAAAGTATTTCGGGATATCTACTACAGAACTCTGATAACATGGAAAGACAACAATACTTCCCTGCTCTGTCAGATTATTGATCCAGCCGCCATAAACTTCCGGTTGAAAACCGTTGTAACCGTGCAGGAAAATAGTTAACGACTGTATTTGATTTGTATCTGCGGATGCCTTGTAGAAAATGTAAGTTTTGGTAGTTCCGTTTTCTATAACCTTACAATTCGGGAGATTGGAAACATAATCCTGCTGCGCTGCGGCATTCTTTGCAGAAAACAGCAGACATAACACCAGAAATACAAACGCTTTATTCATACCTGAAATTTTGAAGAAGGGAACGACAAAATTCGCACTCTTACTCCTTTCCACTGTGCAACTTTCCTCTTTCCTCTAAAGCACATCAATCAGCTTCACATCAAAGATCAGTACGGTGTTTCCCGGAACAGTTCCTGATCCGTTTTCACCATACCCTAATCTCGACGGGATCAGTAAAATGCCTTCACCACCTTCCTGGAAATGAGGAATTCCTTCTGTCCATCCGGAAATAACATTTTGTAAGTTGAATTCAATTCCGGCAGTGCTTTCATCAAATACTTCGCCACTTGTATAGTAGCCTTTGTAACTCACTTTTACATTCGAATACTTGGTACACGATGAACCGGTTCCCTGCGTTGTTTCAACCACATACAATCCTGTACCTGTAGCGGTAGCATTCAAACCGTGATCGGAAATGTATTGTTTGATGGTGTCCTCATCTTTTTCAGATTGAAGCCTGCGGTCTTTTTTACAAGACGAAAAAGCCAGAAAGAGAATCGAAAGGACGAATAAGTATTTCATTTGACAGAATTGCTGATTACGAACGCCAAATTACGAATTAAGAAGAATATAGTAAAGCGATTAGAAAATAAGCGGCTATTAAAAGGGATCATTAAGAAGAAGAGGATCAAAACCTCCCCCTTTGGAGGGGGAGACGACAAATTGCCATTCCTCCCATTTTCAATTCTATCAATACTCCTTCAACCTCTTCCCTTCCAGGTCATAAAACTCGTACCGGTAGTATTCATTCTCTTTCAAAACAGAGACTATTCCGTTACTGATATTGGCAATGCGTAATGTTCCGAAAGTCTTAATGACTTTCCCTGTAGTTAAACTGATCAAAAACTGCTCGTCACCTTTATGTCCCACCGCTATATCATCGGAATAGATATAGAAATGCGAATAATCATCGGCAAGAAGTTCCTTTCCGTTTAGATCAATGAGATTAAGTAATTGATTGTATTTCAAAACCTGGATGAACGGATAAAAAGTATTCTCGTCATAATTTTTCGGAATAAAGTTCGCGTAACGGTATTTATGAAGATCCAGTATTTGCTTTCCATAACGATCAACCAACTCCAATGTACTGTCCTTAAAAAGTGTGGAACGGATTATCTTCCCGTCAAATTCCCAGCTGTCGCGTGTTCCATTATCCACCCCGCTATAAATACAGGGCATCAGTTCCCGACCGGTTGTGTCGATGAACCCGAAACCTTTACCGCCGATAATTATTTTAGCTATTCCGCCTTTGAAGGGTTCCATATTGGTGTACGTTGTTGGCGAGATCATCTTTCCGGTTTTGTCGATTACTTTCCAGACTTCCCCGTTTATTTTCCCGGTACACACTGGTGCTGCTCCATTCTGAAAATCATACACTCTATAGAATTGATAATCAATAACCAGTTTCCCGGTTTTATCAATGAATCCCCAAAGTACATCGTTTCCGCCCGGCTCTCCCGGATCATGCATAACGGCAGCCATTCCATCATTGAAATCGTAACCCCAGCCTTCGGCTAACTGAATAACCTCTTTCCCGTTAATGTCTAAATAAACCAATAAGTCATCTGCCTGTTTCGCAAACACTAACCCATCCGAATACTCCCCCATATGACCGTATAGTTCGGTGGTAATGGTTTTCCCGTTCGAATTGATGATGGAATAATCATTGTGATCAATAGGCGAAACACTGTAACGGTCAGGACCTATTTTTGTCAACCGGGAATAAACACACGGAACAACTTCTCTTCCCGTTTTGTCTACGAGCCCACTGTATCCCTGGATATCATGGACTATTGCAAAACCTTCGTCATTAAACGAATCGACCGAGCTGTATTTCAATCGGGAAAGAGCAGTTCCGGCAGTAGGTGTAAAACAATATAGCTGCTTTGTACCAACAAGTACTGATGATAAATACAGATTCTCAGTAAGTTTCGTGGAACCGTGGACTTTAAATGCAACCTGGTTTCCTTCGAGGTCGATAAGCAGGTATTCGCGCGTGGCCGTGTAAACCAAAACCTGGTTTTCTTTTGCGTAGTTGCTTTCTGCCTCATTCGGGTACTGACCGAATTTCTTGTCGATACGCTTATAATCGAGCCCGCTATGGATATGGACCGGGTAATATTTCTCCGACCATTTCCCGCTTCCCTTTCTAAAACGATAATGAACAGCCTGCAGATCATTGGAATTTGCATATCGGTAACGCTCAACCACGGTAATACGCCGAACACCGTTCTTCACCGGGCTGTAAATGGTATCATAGATCTGTTGGCGGTTCAATTCTTCGCAGCAGCCACAGCCAACAGCACAACAAATATGTCCGTGCGCGCAGTCAGCACGAATAAAGTCTGCCTGTAGAATAGTAATCGTCTGAATCATCGTGCTATCCGATTCGATTCCCTGATTCCGGTTAATAAGCCGAATCGTTGACGTGTCGCCTTCCTGTGAAAAAGAAATTTTCGAAAGGCTTAGGAGACAAATGATGAGTGTTAGATATTTCATAATGTAAAACTATTAATTACTGATTATCAAGAGGATTTATTAAGAGAACGGGGATCAAAACCTCCCCCTTCGGAGGGGGAAAGAGGGGGAGGATGGAACGAATATTTTCCTGGAAATCATTACGAGCTGGAGGGTGTTTGTATCAAAAACTGGATTCGGCGTAAGCGTTAATCCCCCTCCAAAGGGGGAGACGACAAATTGTCATTCTTTCCATTTTAATTATGCTAATACTCCTCCACCTGTTTCCCTTCCAGGTCAAAAAAATCATAGCCGTACTTGTTGTTTCTTACTTTAATAATTCCGTCTTCTATTCCGTTGAATTGATTAGCAACGTATGTGGCAATGATGGCTCCCGTTTTGAGATTAACGATATGTACGTCGGTATTTGTCCAGGCGATGCAAATGGAATCTGACTGTACCGCGAGTTGTTTGTACTTTCCTTCGAACAAAACGGTTCCTTTCAGGTCCAGGATAGATTCGATTCCGTCTTTTTTGTATACCCGGATGTATGGAAAATATTCTGTCTCATTCTCCATTGGAATAATGGAATAATTCGTAATCTCCGGAATACGTGTAAAATTACCGGCGATGTAATTCTTCAGATCGAGTACCTGCTTTCCCTTTTCATCAATGACTTCCAGCGTGCTGTCTTTGTATCGAAAACTCCGGATCATAAGTCCATGGATAAACCAACTGTCTTTTGTTCCAAAACGTTCTCCCGAATAATTCGATGGAAACAACTCATTGCCTTTCGTATCAACAAGTGTCATTCCGCCAACTCCTTCTGCCCTTGCATAGCCGTTTTTGAATTCATCCATTCCGAAGTATTCCTTGTTCGTAATGGAAACTCCTTTTTTGTTGACCAGCTGCCATTTAACCTCATGGGGCGTAATGCGCACTGCAACAGGGGCAACACCCTGGTAAAAAGGCTTCACTTCGGTGAATTGGTAGTCGATGACCAGCTTCCCCGTAAGATCAATAAATCCCCAAAGCCAGTGACCTCCATCGGTGTTCCGGTCTTTCTGCTGAACCGCAGCCAGGCCGTTGTGGAAATCGTGTCCGTAGTTGCCATTCATGCTGATCACTTCTTGGCCGTTCATATCGAGGTACACAAACGTGGAATCGGTTTTCCGGGCAAAGAGCAATCCTTCTGAATACTTTGAGAAATAAGTATAATCTGCGGGTGTGAGCTCCTTCCCTGTTCCGTCGATAAGCATAGAACACTGGCCCCATTCGCTCCACGTATTGCCAGTTATAAACCGGTTAGTACCAACAGCTTTTAAGGCATCAAATCTTTGTGATGAAACAATTTTCCCGCTGCGGTCAACAATAACGTAGCGCTGCGAAATTCTGTAAAATGGATTTCTCTGAGCAATAGGAAAATATTCTGCAACTGTATACCCAGCTTCATCAAAACTGCCGATAGAGCTGAACATCAACGGGCCGGTTTTGTGTCCCTTCCCATCCGAAAATCCCCACAACCTTCTATCCGCAACAATGATACAGGAAAGAAAAACGCCATTTCCAAGAGGTTTATTGACGAGAAAAGGAACCTCCCTTTCATTCCCCTGCAGATCGATCATGGAAAAATCGCCGGTTTCATCTACCACCAGCATCCTGTTTGCTGTTCGGTAAGCGGCTTCCATTTCAGCCGGGTAATTGTAAAACCCTTCGCCGTAGATACGTTCCACATTGTCTATATTTTCCGCGCAATAATATTTCTTACTCCATGCTCCGCCGGCTGTCCGGAAACGGAAATGCACCGGAAGCAAATCGTTGGTCAAAGCATATTTATAACGTTCCACAACCGTGATTCGCTGCACGCCAGCTTCTGCCGGATAATAGATTGTATCATAGTACTGTCGCCGATTCAACTGCCCGCAACAGCCGCAATGTATCTCACAACAATTATGACTGTGGTTACAGCCGATATAATGCTCCTGCAGGTCCAGGATGAGGGTTGGTTGAATGCTGCTATCCAGAGATTTTCCGGTATCATAAATAGTGTCCTGCGCGAAGCCGCTAAAACCCGCGAATGCGGAAATGATGATGATTGTTATTGGGAGTAAAAAGTGTTTCATACGGGGTGGTATACCGCTAACTCTTCTTTTCGTTCAATCGAAGCGCGCTGCTCGGCTTCGCTCGCAGCAATGACGGCACATAACTTCCCACAAATGCACAAATGTTTAGCATCGCTTACATTTCGACATGCTCAATGACCGCCAGCCGATGCGTTTCACGCTTATGCTCAGGGAAGAACTCAGAAATATAATGGAAACGCAGTATGCTTCTCGGCTTTGCTCGTTGGGCAGATAGGTCGAAATTGGATAGCGTGTTAAAGAGTTTTATGAGAAAGCTAATGAATTGATTTTTAGACAAACGTAAGATTTACAAATGAACTTTTTTTGGATCTTAAGATTATGAACGACTATTTACTTAAAGACGAATGTTACGAGATTATTGGCTGCTGCATGGATGTACACAATGAGCTTGGAAACGGGTTTTCTGAAAATGTATATAAAGATGCCCTGGAATATGAATTGGCGAAAAATGGAATTCCTTTCCAGCGGGAAGTACAATTCAAAGTACATTATAAAGACATTATTTTACCTCATCATTATTATGCTGACTTTCTAATTTACGATTGTATTATTCTCGAAGCAAAAGCTGTATCACAAATAATAGGAGAACATTACGAACAGACGATTAATTACCTGGCGGTTGCCGGTTTGGAATTGGGTCTTCTTGTAAATTTCCGACAGAAGAAACTGCAATACAAAAGAATTATTCGAACTTCAGAATGAGGGCGGCGGCTACGAGCGAAGCCGAGTAGCACATTGGGAACATTCTAACACGCAATCCAATGGCGGCTGGCGGTCATTGAGCATGTCGAAATGTAAGCGCCATTTTTAATTTGTGCATTTGTGCCTTCGCTGATCGCATGCCGCCCTAGCTTTAGCGATGGCACAAGCTTCAGCATAAGCGTTGTGGGAGGCCTTCCGAAGCCGGATTGTTCAATTTTAAAG
>CAMLIF010000147.1 GCA_946479985.1 uncultured Flavobacteriales bacterium | reverse complement strand
TTGTGCTTTCGCCTGAAAAGTAGAAATTGCTTTTGCCAGATTCTCTTTCTCACCCTGGAAAAAGATCACTCCACCAACTTTGTCATCAGAAATGTAATTGGATACTTCCATCAAATGATCGTTCCCTTTATTCGACCAGCAAGCAACCATAAACGATTGAGCGATCTTATCCTCGGTAGTCATTTTAGCCATTTGCTGCTTTACCCATTCCTCCTCTGAAAGCGTGGTTCGATTCAATGGAGAATGTTTTTTTGTCGGAATTTTTGTCACAGCAGCCAAAATAACTGCGAACATAGCGCTGATTCCAAGGTAAAGAAGAAATCTCTTCATTTCGTATCCAAATTAGTTGAATACAAAAATACATTTTTCAACAGGAAACTGTCGCATTGTCAGGTGGAAAGATTTGGAACAAGAATTGTTGAAATTGGCGCGGTCACGGAGCTTTTTCTACTAATTTTGTAAAGGAGCCCCGGCTCAAAAACAGTTCAAGGTTTATGTCAGATATCATTCGTTTATTACCCGATCACATTGCTAATCAAATTGCTGCCGGTGAAGTTGTTCAACGACCAGCCTCAGTAGTGAAGGAATTGATGGAAAACAGCATTGACGCCGGTGCGACAAAAATTGAACTTCGTATCGTAGATGCAGGCCGAACTTCCATCCATATTATTGATAATGGAAAAGGAATGTCATTCTTGGATTCCCGAATGGCATTTGAACGACATGCTACAAGTAAAATAGCACATGCTGATGATTTGTTTGCGCTTTCGACTAAAGGATTTCGTGGTGAAGCACTGGCTTCAATAGGTGCGATTGCGCATGTTACACTAAAAACTCGCCGACAGGAAGATGAGCTGGGAACAGTTCTACAAATGGAAGGAAGTGCTGTTCAGAAACATGAAACGGAACCAACTGCATTCGGGTCGTCGTTCGAAGTAAAGAACCTTTTCTTCAACGTTCCTGCACGACGTAATTTTCTGAAATCGGACCAGGTGGAAATGAAACACATTTGTGATGAGTTTGAGCGCATTGTTTTGGCACATCCGGATTTGAGCTTTAAACTGTTTCACAATTCGCAGCAAATTCACAATCTGGAATCGGCACCATTGCGAAAACGCATCGTTGACATTTTCGGGAGAAATTACAACGACAAACTGGTTCCAATAGTTGAACATACAGATATTGTAAAAATTGAAGGTTTCATTGGTAAACCGGAGGCTTCAAAAAAATCGCGCGGAGAGCAGTTTTTCTTTGTGAACGATCGTTTTTTTAAGGATACGTACTTCAACCATGCAGTTGCAAGTGCTTTCGACCAATTACTGGATGCAAAACATTATCCGAGTTATTTCCTTTATCTGACGGTTGATCCGAAAGCAATTGACGTAAATGTTCATCCAACAAAAACAGAAATTAAGTTCGAAGAAGACAAAGCTATTTACGCCATTTTGAAAAGTGCTGTCAGATCCAGTTTGGGAAGATTCAACATCACTCCTACTTTGGATTTCGACCGTGAAGCAAGTTTCGATCTGAGTTATTCCAATCTTCAGGAAATTCCAAAGGAACCCGTTATCCAGGTAAACCCGAACTACAATCCTTTTCATCCAACTTCTGTTCCGGCGCAACGCTCTTCGGGCGCAACTTCGAATTCTTCCAGCCTGAATAAATTAGGTTTCGGAAGTCAGGCAGAACAAAAATGGGAGAATTTCTGGGAAAAAGATGAACATCAGGAACCGGAACAACCTATTGCAGCACAACAGGAAATTGAATTGGATACGCATTTGATCCAGAAACCGTTCATTCTGAAAAACAGTTTCATTATTGCCAATCACAGTAACGGATTGATCATTATTCAGGCGCGAAGAGCACAGGAACGCCTGATCTACGAACAAATGATGAATGGGTTTATGATGAATCCGCTTGCTTCTCAGCAACTGATCTTTCCGTTAGACAAACCATTCAGTAAACAGGAACAACGGGCTTGGGACGAAAACCGAACTACGCTGGAACGCATTGGTTTTTCATGGAGTTTTGACGAAGACACGTTCTTATTGAATGGAATGCCGGCTATTTTGGATGAATCGACCGTGATTTCGTGTATCGACAAACTTTTGGAATTATTCCAGCTGCAGGAAATTGATAAAGGCGAGGTTGCACATGCAGTTATCAGTCAATTAGCATTTGCGGGAAGTATGTCGTTCAGAATGCCTTCAGAAGATCAGCAAATCCAAAGTTTGATCGATCAACTGTTTGCCTATCCGGAGCACACTTATTCACCTTCAGGAAAAAAAATAATTTCGTTTTTCAGCAATGAAAGCATCTTACAACTCTTTTAATTATGTTTAGCAACATTCCACAGGTAACCAAAAATTTATTGATACTGAATGTATTGATGTATGTAGGTACATTCATTTTACGAATGAAAGGAGTTGATTTAACAGGTCTTCTATCGCTTCATACGTTTAGTTCACCTTTGTTTAAGCCATTCCAATTGGTATCGCATTTCTTTATGCATGATCAAACCTCGATCTTCCACATATTATTCAATATGCTGGTTTTAGTCATGTTCGGCTCATTTCTGGAAAGATTATGGGGCGGGAAGCGTTTCTTTATTCTGTATGTAGTTTCTGCTTTCACCGCCGTTTTATTGTACAACGGTATTAACGAAATTCAATTGATGGGATTAAGAGATGCTCTTGGCTCGCACGGAATCGACTACCATGTTATTGACAATGCCATTGCTCAAGGCACTATTAGAGATTTGATGCTTCCAACTAAAGGTATACCTGAGGCTTTAAAATACGTTGATAAAATTGCCACACCAATGCTTGGTGCATCCGGTGCAATATTCGGGCTTACTGCCGCGTTTGCCATTTTGTTCCCGAATACACAATTACAATTGCTTTTCCCTCCTATTCCTGTTAAAGCAAAATACCTGATCGGTGGATATTTCCTGCTTGAAGTGTATCTTGCAATTTGGGTTACGGAAGGCGATAATGTTGCTCACCTGGCACATATTGGTGGTGCGATTGGCGGAGCAATAATGGTTTTCGTCTGGAGAAAAGACAGAAATAAATTCTATTAAAAATGAGTAATCCGATTATAGATAATCTTCGCCACCAGCTGAGAAATGGTTCTCTGGTGAAACTTATCGCTGTTAATACCCTTGTTTTCGTTGCAATTCATTTAATTGCTTTGGTTGGTCGTGCCAGTGGAAACGAATTAAATATTGCCGAATTCCTGGACCGGACATTTACACTTGATGCATCGTTAAAAGGTCTGGTTTATCAGCCTTGGGGATTGATCACAAGTATTTTCGCCCATTTCGACTTCTTTCATTTTCTGATGAATATGCTGGTCCTGTATTTTGCAGGATCGATGTTCGTGCAATTCTTTTCTTCCCGCCGATTGGTGCACCTTTACATTATTGGTGGTATTGCGGGCGGATTATTTGAAGTTCTCGCAAATATTTTATTCCCGCAGTATTTCAATGTCCACGTTTTGGGAGCATCAGGATCAATTATGGCGGTTTTTATTGCTATGGCGGTTTACAGACCCAATATCCAGGTTTCGATTTTCGGAATTATTCCTGTTCGCCTGATAATTCTAGCCGGATTGTACATTTTTCTAGATCTGATCCGCATCGGTTCCAATGACCAAACAGCACATATTGCACATTTAGGTGGAGCATTAATTGGGTTTTTATCGATACAAAACTTACATTCGAAGAATAATATCATCAATATGTCGGAGACATTTGCTCAAAGATGGAAACTTTTCTGGTCCAATTTGTTCAAACCGAAAACAAAATTAAGGGTAGAAAAAGGAGGAAGAACTGTTAAAACAGATGAACAGTACAACCTGGAGAAAAAGGCTAAACAGGAAAGAACGAATGCAATTTTGGATAAAATTTCAAAATCAGGATATGAATCATTAACGAAGGCAGAAAAAGATTTTTTGTTTTCTCAAAGTAAGAATGGCTAATTGGTTTAAAAAAATAATACGATTCAGAACGATACTTGTCATTGCGAGTGTCACTGCCGTTGCATCCTTGTTCCTGGCCTATTTATCTCCTTACATTCATCCCGACACCATTGAACTTGTCCCTTTTTTCGGACTGGTTTACCCGATTATTGTTATTTCCGTAATTGTACTTGGAATTATATGGGCATTCATGAAATCACGCTGGGGTTTTGTAATGCTTGGCGCACTGTTACTTGGCGGGAATCTCCATTTCAGAACGCTTGCTCTGGGGAGTGAAGACGAAATTCCACAGGATGCGAATGTATTTAAGATTATGAGCTACAACGTTCGTTTGTTTGACGTGTACAACGAGAACCTGGAAGAAGCACGGTCTAATCGCGATTCCATTATTTCCTTTATTCACCGGGAAGATCCGGATGTGATCTGTTTCCAGGAATTCTACCACCAGGACAAACCAACACGCTTCGTTACAAAAGACACCATAGCCAAACTTTTAGGCACAAAATATACGCACGAACGTTATTCCCACAAACGTATTCAACGTCAAAACTTTGGGATTTGCATGCTTTCAAAGTATGAAATGATTGCACAGGGAGATGTTACTTTTGAAGTTAATGCGAACACAGATAATTACTGCATTTATGCCGACATTGTCAAAGGACGCGACACTATTCGTGTTTACAACATTCATCTGCAGTCTATCAAATTACAGCAGGAGGATTATGCCCTGTTCGGAGAAAAAAACAAGCAAGCAGGCGGCAAAAAATCTACTGCCCGGCTCCTTTTTGAAAAGTTGACCATCGCCTACCCAACTCGTGCTGAGCAAGCCAGAAAAGTTGTCAAACACATAGAATCATCGCCTTATCCCGTGGTTGTTTGCGGCGATTTCAACGATACCCCAATGTCTTACGTCTACAATCAGTTCAACCGAACACTGATTGATTCTTACCGTGAATCGTGCTTTGGATTAGGTGTAACTTATGTTGGGAAAGTTCCGGCGGGGAGAATCGATTATATTTTTCATACGCCGAATTTGGTTTCGAGCAAATTCAAAATCCAGGAGAAAGCTTATTCAGACCATCGGGCAGTTCAGTGTCAGTTATGGATTCCGAAGCTTATTCCGGATTGACGTATTAACTATTCCCGAGTTCGTACATATCATAATACCTTTTCACCAAACCATTAATAAATCGTTTCAGGTAATTCTCATTTAAAAAAGAATTCGACCAGTTATTGTAGCGATGGCATTGAACTCCCAAATAGAAAAAATACAAACTCACTCCGAGCATCGGGATCAATCGTTTTTCTTCCTGGCTCAATGGATTTACTGACTCATAACCCCGTAGGAAGCTATCCATTTTAGGCTGATAATCGTTTGCTTCGTATTTCTCAACATTGTGTAGCTGGAGAATATAATAAGCCACATCAAGGCAAAGCCAGCCGTTTCCACAGAAATCGAAGTCGAAAATAGTCGGCTTGCCTTCTTTTGTAATATTCAGATTGTCGAACCAAATATCCAAATGCACAACTCCTTGTCGAATTTGGGAAGCATCTGCAGCAGAAAACAGTTTCAGGAGTTGTTTTTGAGCAGAGATCATGAATCGGTACTCTTCGGAATCTGAATTTAGAAAGTTTTCTACTTTTTTCAGTGAATCAATCAAAATTAATTCAGGAGTATAGTCTACCCTATCCAATTTTTGACCAATTGTTGTTTGATGGAACTGAGCTATCAATTTCCCGATTTCAAAATGAGTTTCTACAGAAACAACATGCAGTTTTTCACCTTCCGCATGGCTAAAAAGCACAGCAAACCGTTCACCTTCCGGCGCGTTCAACGATTGAATAAAATTGCCTTCACTATCGGAAATGGGAAAAGAAACAGACACATTCTTTTCTCTCAATTGATTTAACAGCTTAATCTCTTCAGAAATCTCTGCTTTTGTACGCCAATTGAGACTGTATATCCTAAACACAAATTTTCGATTGTTGTCTGTTACCAGATATGTATCATTAATTCCGGCTTTTATGATCTCACATTTCGTTTGTGCGCTGAGAGCATATTTTTCCTGCAAAAACAATCCGATATGGACAGCGGAAAGATTTGAATTGGTTACGGGGAAATGCGTCATTGAAATTTTGTTGCAAGCGAAAATACTACTATTTCCTTGTCGGCAGGCAAATCTAATTGAGTTCCTTAATTGTTCAGTCATTCCCATTTAAAAATCAATTCAAAACTGCATTGACCGTGATTTATGCAGAAATTTCACGCTTTTTTGAATAAAAATCTGCTATACCGCATTTTTATAACAGGCTTATTTTCTACATTTATCAGATGAAGATTAACGTTTGTTTTGGATTAGCAATTTCTGCATTGTCGCTATTTTCTTGTTCGGAGTCTAATTTAGATAAGGAAGAGTTGGTTGGGAGATGGCAGTTATCTAAGAAAGAGGATAAAAACTCAAAATCTATTGATCTAAAGAATAGTCCTACTGTTTTGATTTTGAATCTTCAGAAGAACGGGTACTTTATTTATTACGATTCTGTTGTAAATGAAAGCTGGAGAAAAACCGGGGTTCCGCTTATTCAGGTTCAATCAAGAGGACAATGGACATTAAAAGGAAAAGATCTTACATTGACCGATTCAGATCAAAACACGGTTGAAAATCTGACTATCGACTCTTTTGATGATAACAACATGGTAACGAAAAGTGCTTCGAATGAAGCGAAGGTTTTTACTACTTACGGAAGAAAATAATCTTGTCGGTGAAAACAGTCTGAACCACCCTGGAATCGGGGTAAAAACACAATTTTATAAATTTGTTTTTTTGTTCTACAATTGGAAATAAAAAACCCATGTAGTACCCTCACATCTTCATGCAAGGAATATTCTGAACGTCTCAGAAAAGCACGATTTAGTTCGCTGTATTTCTTTGTAATCTGCCGTTCGCCGAAACGAATTCTTATTGCTAAGAATGCAGCCCGCCATTGAAATTACAAGACTCCCCATTCGTTAAAAATGTTAGACGTCAACTATTTACTACATGGGCTTGCTCCGACAAAGCGGAACACCCGTTAACACACAGAACTAAGTAAGGTGAACGGATAACAAAGTTACGTTTTTTTGAGTAGACGATTACTATGAAACACAGATCGCATAGTATTTTTAACAGGTATATAGAACCATATTATTCAACAGGTATCTGGCTGTAACTAAGTCCATCAAAAAAGTAAAAAGATTTGAAGCAGAGAGGTTTTGATAAATTCCTGTATCCGCGTATGTTCAAATGTTTAAAACCAAACTGTCAAATTGGTGATCAACAGGTTACTCCAATTAGTTTCCTGGTTGTCTTCACTGATAAACATTTTCCGTTCTGAAAAGAATGATCTCCCTTCCAACCTGAATAAAGCATTGTCACCCACTTTCACGTTCATACACAAACCAGCACTGTATGCATCAAATCCTTTTACTGAAGTAATCGGAACAATCTGAACGGATTTGAGATCATTGTAATACTCAATTCGACCTGCTAATGAAACAGTCTTTGTAAACTGATAAGAGGCTATCAGATTAGCCTGCCACCAAACCGCATTTGATTCTGTGCCAATTGAATCTTTTTTATCCTGGAGGCCAACGTACGCGCATGTAGACATTGAGAATTTCTTTGGAGAGTTGTAGATTAAGTAAACATCTGTAAAATAACGGGTACGGTTTTCCGGAGCTAACTTAGAAGATTCGTCACCAACGTAAGTGTCCCAATTGATTAATACCGTTTTTGAGGGCCGGTATTCAATTTGTGTTCCCAAAGAAAGCGGGTTATTCACATCGCTTATTACTTGCCAGCCATTGAGAATATAACCGTATGCCTTTATTTTCTTACCAATAGGAACACTAACC
>CAMLIF010000146.1 GCA_946479985.1 uncultured Flavobacteriales bacterium | reverse complement strand
GAGATCACAGGAAGTGACTGGAGTTCAGACGTGTGCTCTTCCGATCTTTTTGGAATTCTGGGCTTCAGTTTTCGCTTTTGCCAATGTAGAATGATCAAATTTAATCCCACCGGCCGGAGCTAGTTTTTCAATGTTTGAAGCAATGGATTGTTTTGTGAACGATTCCATCGAAAACCAGGTAATTGCTGCTAATCCTAATATAATGAGTGAGTATTTCATAATACGTTTGTTATTTGTCTGAATCAATGTCTAAATTTATCGATAAATTACTTATCGGCACTGTCTTTAACAATTTCTATTCCAAAAATGAGCTTTCAAGTTGTCTTTCATTATTGCACTCCTGATTATGAACAGAAAATCAGGCAGACAATAGATGCTTTTCAAATCAACGATTTTGAATTGATAGTTAAAAGCTCCGGTTCTACAGGAAAACCAAAAAAAATAAAGCATTCAAAGGAACACATTATTATTTCCGCAAAGCGAACAAATGCTTTTTTCGGATTAGAAGAAAATTCAAGAGTGCTATGCCCTATTTCGTTCGACACAATTGGCGGGAAGATGAGTTTGATCCGCGCCTTAGCTGGCAATTATGAAATCCACTTTCAGGAACCTCACCGCAATTTTATTCAAAAAGTTGATCCGATAATGAAATTCAACCTGGTTTCGCTTGCGCCAGTTCAGTTGGCTTGGATAGCAGAAAACAGCAGCGAACGCTTAAAGCAATTCGAAAACATTTTAGTGGGCGGTGCTGCTGTTCCGGCTGCGTTGGAAAAACAGTGCATGGCAATCAACCCGAATTGTTACCTGGGATTCGGTATGACAGAAACCATTTCGCACATTGCATTGCGCAAATTCGGCCATGAATATTACCAGGTTCTTCCGGGTATTTCTGTTAAATCTTTGGAAAACGGAACCCGAATTACAGATCATGAATCGAAGTTAGAAATTCATTCAACTGACGTGGTTCAAAAAAATGATAATCAATCCTTTAAATGGATCGGCAGAACTGATTTTGTGATCAATTCCGGCGGAATTAAAATACATCCTGAAGACCTTGAAAAACTCATCCAGACTAAACTTCTTTTGAACACGGTTGTTGTTGGAAAAATGGATTCGGAATATGGTGAAAAGGTTGTTTTGGTAACAGAAACAGCGCTTACCGAATCAGTCCAAAATCAAATAAAAACGCTGATTGAATCTGAATTTGGAAAATATGCTGTTCCCAAAGCCTTTATTGTGCATTCTTATCCATATTTGAACGGACTTAAACTCGATCGCAGGACATTAAAATCAGAGATCGACAAACTTACATGAACAAGCAGCTTGCATATAAGATCCTCGGATTAACCGAAGGAGTTTCCGAACAGGAAATTCGCCGCCGCTACAAAAAGCTGGCAATGAAAGTACATCCTGACATAAATCCGGACAAGAATGCGCATGAAGAATTCATTTTACTGAGCCTGGCAGTTGAATTCCTGTTGAAACCGCAGGAAGAACAAGTGGTTTCGCGCGCATCAAGATCAACTTCAAAAAAAGGCTCTTCAGCAAGTTCAGCAGCCAACAGCCAGGAGGAGCAATTTGCTCGCATGAATGAAGCGAAAATGCGGTTTGAGGAGCAAAAGCGAAAAAATGCAGAGGAGAATGTTCGTTACTTCAATTCGCTGATTTCAGGAAGAAGATGGGCAGTTTACAAAACAATTATGTGGATTGGGGCCGTACTTGCCCTATCACTGATTCTTGACAATTTTCTTCCGCAGCACATGGAGGAAGATACCATTGAAAGTTATGCAACAGGAACGCATAACGGGATTTTGGAAGAGCGGATTTGTCAGATTCACTTCAAAGAAATCGGTGCTTGTTTCGTGAAATGCAATAATGCCGCGTGGACTACCGGATATCCGGAAGTAACAGTTATGAAAACATGGATTCTCCACAACCCGATCTCATTCTATTCTTCTGATGATTTCATCAATTACAATACAGGTTTTGACTTTGATATGAGAAGTATTCAATGGATTATGATCCTGATGTTCCTGGTGCCGCTGTACCCCTATTTATTCCAGCGGATGTCGCTGAAGTTTGTGTTTTTCTACCAATTCTCGTTTTGGGTTGTCGGCCTGGTAGAAGTAGTTGTTTTGGTTAGTCAAAACAGGTTTATGCATCTTGTTTCACTAGGTTTTCTCTAGCGTTTCATTGCACGGTCCATCTCACGCTTATCATCTTTTTGCTTCAGATCTTCGCGTTTGTCGTGCAGCTTTTTACCAATAGCGCAGGCAATTTCTACTTTCAGCCAGCCTTTTTCACTTAAGAACAGCTTTAACGGAACAAGTGTGTTCCCCTTTGTTTTCAGGAACTTCTCAATCTTCCCTATTTCTTTTTTATTCAGTAGTAATTTGCGGTCAGAACGCGCCTGATGATTGTAGAAAGATCCGTTCTCATAAGGCGAAACGTGCATGTTACGAATGAATACCTGCCCGTTCTCAAAAATACCGTACGATTCCAGGATACTGGCTTTGCCATTACGGATACTCTTGATTTCTGTTCCACTAAGTACAATTCCGGCAGTAAAAACATCCTCTAAATGATATTCAAACCGCGCACGCTTATTCTTGATATTTACCTGATTACTGGACATAGTCGTACAAACTTAGTTTATTCGACTGTAACTTCTTCGCTCCGATGTAAAAACATGCCACACCGAATACAATAAGCAGGTGACTGATGTCGTCTTTATTAAGCCACAGGAAAGGACTCCATTTAAAAAGAAAAACAAAAGCCGAAGGCAGCATGATCAATACCCCGAGAATCATGAATTTCATTTCGCGAATTCCTTTTTGCTTGAGATAGCCGGCGTAGAACCCGGTAAACACAAGGTAAGATACTATTGCATCACAGGCAATAAAGGTAAATTTATAAGTAATCAGGGCCAGTGAAAGAAACACTACACTTTTTGCAATAACAAAGATCACCCATGGATTTTTGAATTCTATTTTCTGATTGTACATCAAAATTGCAAGTGCAGAACAAATATTCCCCAGTGTGGCAATAGTCCAGCTCGGCATTTTCCCGGGAATACCGAAATAACCATAGAAAGTATGCCCCAGCGCCCCCAATGCACTAGACACCCCTAAGAAGAGATAAAAGAGCTTCCAGTACGGGTTTTTGGTTTTATCATGTTTAAGGGATCTGTAAGCCCAAAAGCTGAAAAGAGCTATCAACCCATTTGTTACAAGTGCCATTGGCTCCTGTAAATCCAAACCTAAAAAAGAATATTTAATGATTTCCACGGCGGCAAAAGTAAGGCTTCATTGGAGATTACGCAAATTTCGGGCAACGAATATCAGGCAACAAGCGGCTATTGACTAATATTCAGTCACCTGGAACGTACCGCCCAACACCATAAAACTCGTAACTTTGCGACATGAATATTCCATCTCGTTATTTAGAAGATGCCGTGGAGCAATTTGGTTCGCTTCCGGGAATTGGTAAAAGAACCGCACTGCGCCTGGTTTTGCAATTACTTAAACGCGACAAGAAAGAATTAGAACGGTTTGCCGAAGTTGTTTTACAATTAAAGGATAAAATCAGGACCTGTATAGAGTGCAACAATATTTCGGACCAGGAAACATGTACTATTTGTTCTAATCCTCAGCGAAACAGAAGATCGGTTTGTGTAGTGGAAGATGTACGCGATGTAATGGCCATAGAAGCAACCGGGTGTTACACGGGGATTTACCATGTTTTGGGCGGAATTATCTCGCCGATGGATGGAATTGGGCCGGACGATTTATTCATTGATTCACTCCTGACAAAATGTGAATCTGGTGAAATTGATGAAATTATATTAGCTTTAAGTCCAACCATGGAAGGTGATACAACAAACTTCTACCTGTATAAGAAATGTTCGGCGTTTGATGTCGAGATCACAACTTTATCCCGCGGAATTTCTGTTGGAAGTGAATTACACTATGCAGATGAAGTTACTTTATCGCGCTCCATACAACAACGTGTAACATATAAAATGTAGCTTATGGGAATGATGGATGAATTTAAGGCTTTTGCTTTAAAAGGAAATGTAGTAGATCTTGCTGTCGGTGTAATTATCGGTGGAGCATTCGGAAAAATTGTCAATTCACTGGTTGTAGACATTATTCTTCCTCCGATCGGAGTTTTGATTGGCGGTGTGAAGTTTTCAGATTTATCATTTACTATTAAGGATGCAATTCCGAAACACATGGAAGGTGCAAAAGAAATTGCTGAGATTCCGGCAGTAACTTTAAACTATGGGAACTTTATTCAAATGATTTTCGAGTTTCTGATAATTGCTTTTTCTGTTTTTATGATGATTCGCATCATGAATAAGGCCACTACTTTCAGAAAGAAAAAAGAAGCAGAGGAAGTTATTGCAGCCCCTCCTGTTCCTACGAATGAAGAGATATTGCTGACGGAAATCCGTGATTTATTGAAGCAGAAGTAAATTAGAATGAACACTTTTTTTTACTTTTTCTTGGTTAGCTTTAAAAAATCCCTATCTTCGATTCGTTAATCCGTAATTACAAAAGGGTTAGCACCCGTATTTAAATAAGAAAATGACGAGTATTTTTGTTGCAAAACTTGACTTCAACACGACAGACGATCAGTTGAAATCGCTTTTTGAAGCACATGGACGTGTGAATCGCGTTACGATTGCAAAAGATCGTGAAACTGGCAAACCAAGAGGGTTTGCGTTTGTTGAAATGCCGAATGAAGCGGAAGCTGAGGCTGCCATAGAGGCTTTGGATGATTCTGAAGTGAATGGCCGTCCAATTGCCGTGAAAAAGGCAGACGACCGGGGAGCTTCCAAGCCACAGGGCGACAGACCTCCCAGACCAGATTTCAAACCGAGAGACGATAACCGCTCTTCGGATTTCAGAAGTGATTTCAAAAAATCTGACGACCGTCCCCCAAGACCGGTTGTGAATCCGGATGATGTAATCAATCCAATGAAGGTGGAACGCAAAAAGGAAGCTCCGAAAGCACCAAGTGTTAGTAAAGATGCCCCGAAGAAACCTAAAATGGAAGCTTATCGCAAAAGCGGTAAAGACAATCAATACCTGAACGACGATGATCTGTCTGATGAAGAGTTAGATCTGTTCGGAAGAAACGAAGAAGACGAAGAAGACGAAGACTATCGTAAATACCTGGTGAACAGCGACGAGGACTCTGATGAGGACTACGACGATGATGACGAATGGGAAGACGACGAAGAAGAATCTGAAGAAGATTAAAAAAGATTGAAAAATATGAATCCTTTTCCGCTGCGGCAGAAAAGGATTTTTTTTTGTAGTAGGGGTAAGTCGCGACTTATCTCTACTACAAAACACAAAAATGCCCTCCGGTTTTCTGAAGGGCATCATTCAATGGGTGAAAAGTTTTTACTTATTCGATTGAATATAACTCCACTTATCCTCAGGAGTTGTTTTTGTTTTAATTTCTTTATTCATTGTTTTCAGGATCGATTTATCTTTCTCTGAAACGGCTATCATTAAGTTGTAATCTGCTCTCAAAGCTTCTACTGAAGCAATAGACGCCTCAATGTTGTCTGTAGACATTCCTGCATTAACTGTTTTTACTCTCCAGTCCCAAACTTCAGTAAAACCATCTGCAAGTGACAAGTAAATTGGAGTTTCAACTACAGGAGCAACATACTGGTTGATGTTTGATAACACATTTCGTTTAAAGTCATATTGCATGGATTCGATAGAGCTTAATGCGCGATCATATTTTGCCTTTCCTTCTTTCGCGTTGTATTCATCGAGTTGAACTTTATTGTATACAGTAACAATTTCTATATAACCCAATAATTCACCTTCAGAGTATTTGTTTCTTTCCTGGTATTTTTCGTTTTCGTCGAAGTACCATTCTTCACCTGTAATGTATCTACCGTAAACTGCGATCTTGCGGACAATCGGCGTTGGCCCTTCATAGGTAATATTGTCCTTAGCAAGAACTCTGTAATCTGTTTCTTTGAACTTCTTTGTGTCGTATGCATAAACAGGAACAATCCCTTTACCTGCATACTTCTTAGTATTTAACATCGAGGCAAATTCATGATCATACTGATAAGAAACTCTGTCATCTCTTTCGTAAGTAACAGTTACAACGTCATATTTATAAGCTTTCAGAAATGCTGCGATATCAATATCTACAACGAAATTTTGTTCTACGTTCCCGGCCGCATTCAAATTCATGTTCACTTTGTCGCCAGACTTAACTGCTGTTTTTACTCCATCAGCAACGTTTACTTTCGAGAATTTAAATTGCGCATTTACGGCAGTAGAAACCAACGCTGTGGCACCTATAAGTACCATTTGAAATAGTTTTGTTCTGATCATTTTGGTATATTTTTTCTGCAAAAGTAGACATTAAGATTCGATGATTTTTTGGTTCGAAACGCGTTCTGTGTCATTCGATAACGCACAGGGAAGGCACTGTTGGCTCATTTCGCAGGGTAAGTGATTCATTCTGTGATTTGTAGTTGTATTCGAACGAAAACAGTAATTCTTAAAAGAATTTATAAGCGCCGAGAAATAATTGGTAAACGTTCGGAATTGGCTTCCCAAATTGTCGGGACGGGCTCTCCACAAAGGAGGAAGCTCAATACGATTTCCAGAATACGATTATTATTCCGGCTTCAAGCAGCTCTAATGCTCCACCACAGGATATAAAAAATCAAACGAATTCATAACTGCTTTGTGCATGATGGTGGCGTGATTTTCAAGCGGTAAATAGTCGAAAAACACATTTACACGAGAGCTTTTTGTTTCCTTCAGTCTTTCTGCCAATAAATTAGCGTCTACTTCCATTACACGCGGGATTTCTGTTGGTGTTAGCCCTTCTTTTCCAACAGCAATATAAATGTCGGTTTGCTGCGTAAAGCTCTCTGTGAGTATTGTTGAATTCAGTGCCAATAACGAACCGTTGTCCCACCACAAACTCGGGCTGATAATGATGTATTTGTTAAACAGTTCCGGTTTCTTCAATAACACTTCCGTTGCAAGCAATCCACCTAACGATTGCCCGATAATTGTTTTGTCGGTATTACCGTGATACTTCGATTCAATAAACGGCTGCAGCTCTTTTTCAATGAATGAGATGAATTTATCCGAATGGCCGGCGGTTGGAGTTGGTATTGTAGCTTTGATCTCACTCGCAAAGGTGAAATCTCTTTGCCGGTCAACATTTGCAATACCAACAACAATAGATTTCGGCAGCTGATTGATCCATTCAAAATTATAGAACTGAACAAGCCCGGCGATATGTATAAAATCTTCATTTGCCGAACCATCGAGCAGGTAAATTACCGGATACTTTATCGAATCGTTTTGATTGTAGCCTTCCGGAAGGTAGATGTTCAGCGTTCTCTTTTCAGCAAGTTCTTTTGACTGGATCTCTTCGATCACACCTAAAACAAAGGGTTTGGCTGCTGGTTCTACTGTCTGTTTGGCTTTACTTTTCTGCGCAAAAGTGACTAGTGTTAAGAAAGTTAATGTTACGAGCAACGTTATCTTTTTCATATTCAAGTTGTTTCTTATTTGATGAGAATTACACTATTTCAATAGTAACAAGAATATCTGATATAAGACAAATCAGCGTTCCGGAAATTAATCGGAGCGCTTCCCTTCTCACCTCTTCCGCCTCAGGAATAAAAACAGAAGTAGAATTCTGAATTAAGACTCACTCTTATCGTCCTTTCGGAGCTTACTTGCTAACTGATTCAATTCCCGAAGTCGTTGTTTATTCAACTCTTTCGTTGCCTGTTTACTATTCTTCTTCTGCCCCATTAATTTGGAATGAAGTTTTTTGTTCTCCGTATTTTTCTGTTTCGCCACGTTGCAAAGTTAGGATTCGTTGTGGAATAATGATCTTATGTTTTAAGCGTTGAATAAAGTTGGTTTTGGAGTTTAGTACTTCGACCCGGCCACAGGCTGATCACAATCTATCCCAAAAAACGGTGGATCACCATTTCCTTTACCTACCTTC
>CAMLIF010000145.1 GCA_946479985.1 uncultured Flavobacteriales bacterium | reverse complement strand
ACTGGACTAACATACAGCTGGAACGGAACAACTACTCCAAACGCAAATTATACCGGACTTTCTGCTGGAATATATGATTTAACGGTTACAGATAATTTAGGTTGTACAGTAACCTATGGACCAGTGAATATTTCAAATATTGCAGGACCGACACTTGATTTAACTAATCAGGTGAATGTTGACGAACATTGTACCCAAACAGACGGAAGCATCAGCGGAATTCAAATTGTTGGTGGCCTTCCGGGTTATACCATTTCCTGGAATGGAGGTGCGTATACAACTCTCGATATAGCGAATTTATCGGCTGGAAATTATTCGTTAACTGTTTCAGATGCTAACGGATGTAACGTAAGTGCCGGACCGTTCACTCTTCAAAACCTGGCAGGACCATCCATCAATACAACGAATATGGTTATCACCAATGAATCATGTGCTGGTGGAGATGGATCAATAACTGGTATTACAGCAACGGGATCGGGGTTAACCTATTCGTGGAATTTATCACCATCTGCAACATTAGATCATTTGAATTTAACGTCCGGAAACTATGCTTTGTTGGTTACGGATCAATTCGGATGTCCTGCTGCTGCGGGACCATTCGTTGTTGGAGTTGCGACTTCTATGGTAATTGACTCAACGAATATGGTTGTTACACCTTCAGGCTGTGTTTCAAATGTTGGGTCAATCGTTGGGTTGAATATTAGCGGTGGTGTGAATCCTCAGTTTACCTGGAGTAACGGTTCACCAACGCTCGATAATACTAATCTGGATGATGGAAGTTACACACTAACAGTAACAGATGATCAAAACTGTACTATTACAGCAAATTTCTTTGTAGGCATTGCACCGGGGCCTTCAATAGATATTACCGGGGTTACACTTGATCCGGATCATTGTAATCAATCTGACGGTGGAGTTTCTGATATAGTGGTTTCAGGTGGAACACTTCCATACACCTATGTTTGGGATTCGAATAGTGCATTGAATACCCTGGATCTCGCGGATGTTACATCCGGAAATCATACTTTGGTTGTTACCGATGATGTAGGTTGTACCGCAACAACAACGGTGAATGTTCCTGCAGTATCAGGACCGGTAATTGATATTACAAGTATTATATACGATTCTGCAAGTTGTAACTTGTCTGACGGCGGGGTTTCAAATATTGTTGTAACTAACGGAACACAACCTTATGACTATATTTGGGATTCCAATGCAGCATTAAATACAATTGATCTGACGAATGCAGCGGCTGGAAATCATACTCTTGTTGTTACAGATGATGCTGGTTGCAGTGCAACAACAACTGTAAACATTCCTTCGTTGGCCGGACCATCAATTAGTATTGCAGCAGTGTTGTATGATACTGTTCATTGTGCTCAAACGGATGGCGGTGTTTCAAACATTGTTGTTACCGGCGGAACAGAGCCTTACAGCTATGTTTGGGATTCTAATACCTCCTTAAATACACTGGATCTTTCAAATACGAGTGCGGGAAATCATACAATTGTTGTCACAGATAACGGTGGGTGTACCGCTAGTGCAACTGTAACAATTCCATCTCAGCAAGGCCCGGTAATCAATGCTGCTAATTTGACGGTTGTTAATGCAAGCTGTGAATTGATGAACGGATCTATTTCTAATTTGATTGTAACAGGCAGCGGACCAATAACATATTCCTGGGCAGGAACCGGTTTAACCAGTTTGAATTTGAGTGGAATTGGTGCAGGAACATATACGTTAACAGCAATTGACGTATTTGGCTGTCAAACGGTAGGTACTCCGATAGTTGTAACAACAACACCAATGCCATTTGCAGATTTCACTATCTCGCCATCATTGGTTCTTCCGAATGATTTGGTCGTGTTTACAGATGCTACAACTAATGCCGTTCCAACTAACTGGGAATGGATCACCGAAAGTACTGTAATCGGTTTTGGAAACAATGCAAACTATACGTATACCACCGAGGGAACTTATACGGTTACTTTGATTGTTGAAACCGCATCAGGTTGTACAGACACAGTAACAAAAACAATAGTAGTTTACGGTGAACTAATTGTGCCGAATGTAGTTACAAGAAACAATGATGGTGTAAATGATGTATTTGAAATAAAAAATTTGAAACCAAATACAAAATTGTTCGTTCAAAACAGATGGGGTAATTTGGTTTTTGAAACTGATAACTATCTGAACGATTGGAAAGGAATCGATAAAGCTGGTGAGACGTTGGTTGAAGGAACTTATTTTTACCAAATAATAACTGTAGATGGCAAAGTATTGCAAGGGAATGTGTATTTGCTCAATGAGTAATATTAGATGATTTCCATTTCGTACTTTAGCCGAACCTCCATACTCAATGCAAACCGGAACAGCGAATATTGATACACAAACCATTCTTGAAGCAAACCTCAGGCAATTTAAAGCTGATGGTTTTCAACAAGTCTTTGTAGCCCATTTTGGTGCCTTAAACCAGGATTTGGTTAATCGCTTGTCTGAGCAAGTGGAAGAAATGCTCTATTCGGCTGGAGCGAAAAAAACAATCATCAAAAGAATTTTCAGTATTGTTGTTGAAGGTCTTCAGAATGTACTGCTCCATGGGGAAAAATACGGACCAGATCAAATCAGTATGCTGATCGTTGGTGCAAGCCCGGATAAATTCAAAGTTTCGATGGGAAATATCACTGCAGTTTCAGAGAAAGAAAAACTTTCTAGTTATGTAGATCGTCTGAATAGTATGGATAATGATGAAGTGAAAACATACTACCTGGAAACACTGAATAATGGATTGATCTCCGAAAAAGGCGGTGCAGGACTCGGGTTTATTACCATGAGAATGAAATCTAAGCATCGTTTACATGCAGATTTTATTGAGTGGTCAGATTCACAGTTTTTCTTTGTTATATCTGCTGTTCTTGATAAATCAGAATAATATTCCGGAAATTTCATGCTGAAATCTGTTTCTTAACTGAAATGGATTTTTTTTATCCTGTTCGATTTTATACCTTTGTCTGGAATTAGTCTAAATAAATGAAACAAGGACCTTTTATCCCAAATGTATTTCCGGCAGTTTTCAGTTGCGAGAATTGTTCGTGCGATAAGAAAAGCAAGTGTTGTAAGAAATACAAGAAAAAAGGAGTACACTGTAAAAGTTGTCCCAGGAAGTAATTCCTCTTCGGTTTTCTCATCTCAAAATCATTTCTTCGTACTTTTAGTGTATGCTAAAGTTTGTTTTAGTTTTTTCCGCTCTTTCTTCATTGATGGTCTCCGCGCAAGTCAATGAGACAAGAGGAATTCGACATACACTTGTTTATTCACCAACTGATTATTTCTATCAGCTATCTTGTGTTTCAAACAAGAATAAATTCCAAAACATTCCTTTTATTGGATTCGGGATCAATCGCACAATTTTTCAGCAGCGGTTCTATCCGGAAATCGGTTTTCAATTTGCTTATCTGACAACTCAGCGGAAATTGAGAATCCTTCCTTATGCACAGGTTTCTATTAATCGCTTACGAATAACTGATAAAAACGCGCATTATTGGATTAACAGCGAATTGGGATTAAGGGCAGAGTTTCATGCCCGGCACGATTTCGGAATTCAGGCCGGATACCGGAATTTGAACGAATTTTGGAAATTGAGCAAAAAGACAGATCATTCTACCGGCTTCGGTTATATAGCCGCAATCTATTTTAAGTTTTGAGACTCTTTCTTATATATCTGCTGGTTATTCTGCTCTTTTCTTCATGCAAACGGAAAGATAAATTTCCGGCCATTCAGGTTTTTGGTCATGCAGCAGCTGGTTTGGATATGACCACATCACCTTATGAAGAAAACACCTTAGAAGCTATTGAATACACATTGAGCTATCCGGAAATGGCAGGAGTTGAAGTGGATATTCAATGGTCGAAAAACGGAACAATTTGGCTATTTCATGATGAGTTGTTGGAAACGCAAACCAATGGCGAAGGTTGTCTTCGAACTAAAACAGACGCTGAATTGGAAAATTTCCGTTTTAAAGGTCTTAATAAAGAAGAGTTGGTTAGGTTGAGTGATATTTCATCCACTGTTGCAAACCGGAAACTGATCCTTGATCTTAAGATTTATGGCTGTGGTGAAATACTAACGGATTCGGAGTTTGAAACCCCGTTCATTGAGTTCAACGGTTTAATTTCAAATACCGAAGTATCAGTGATTGTTCAGGATCTTTCCAAATCTTCTTTTTTCGAGTCTCTTGGTTGGAAAGTATATCTGGAAGTACAATCCGTTAACGACTATATCAATGTTCTAAACTCTAATCCTTCTTCCGGTTGTGCTGTTCGAAATACAAAAATTTCCAAAGAAGAAGTTTCTCAAGTACAGAACTACGGAAAAGAAGTTGTTATTTTTGATGCAAGATCTCCTAAAACCATTCGACAATCTTTGAAAAAAGCACCGAATAGGTTTCTGGCAGATGATATTAAAGCTACATTAATTGAAAAGATAAAATGAGTATGGCCAAGAAAGAACGCTTAAACGTAGTTTATTCTACGAATCCGAATTTCAGTTACGAATTTTCAGAAGAAGATGAGCAGGAAACAGTCGCGAACGGACAGCAATTACTTTATGTTTCATTGGACAAAAAGCAGCGTGGCGGAAAAGAAGTTACATTGGTTGAAGGATTTGTGGGATCTGCCGATGATCTGAAAGAACTTGGAAAGCTTTTGAAGAGTAAATGTGGTGTTGGAGGTTCTGCAAAAGATGGAGAAATTATTATCCAGGGCTCATTCCGTGATAAAATCATGGAAATTTTAGTGAAAGAAGGATATAAAGTGAAACGAAAAGGGGGATAAAACAAAACTGGTTCCGAGTATTCAAAGTGTTCAACCAACCAATAACAAACCCTATGAAAAAGCAATACCTCGAAACCAGCTTCTGTAATCTGTTGATTACTAATGTTTTATTGTGTCGATTCTTAAGTTGAACCGAGCTACTAAGTTACAGCTTTTGTGCTGGAAACCAAAACGTTTTAGTAAATCTTGATTAAAGGGTATATTTTATTGATTGAATTGGACTTTTCAACACTTATCAACACCATTCCCGATCAAGCATAAATTTGTTAAATTTGTATCAATGGAAAAGCAAGTCATTTTAAACGAACAACAGGTTCTGTTGACAATGAACCGTCTTGCTTATCAACTCATTGAAAATCACCCGGATTTATCTTCTGCCATTTTTATTGGATTACAGCCACGTGGAATACAGGTGCTTACCCGGTTAAAGCAGATCATTGAGTCGATTGCAAAACAACCGATTACTTGCGGAAACCTGGATATTACGTTCTATCGTGACGATTTCAGAAGACGCGAAAAGCCACTCATTCCGTCTGCCACAAACATTGATTTTTCCATTGAAGGAAAGCAAGTTGTTTTAATTGATGATGTGTTGTACACCGGAAGAACCATTCGTGCAGGACTAGATGCGTTGCTGGCTTTCGGAAGACCGAAAAACGTTGAATTACTTGTGTTGGTTGACAGACGGTTTCAACGCGACTTACCTATTCAGGCCGATTATGTTGGTCACGCAGTAGATACACTCAATCACGAACGTGTTTCGGTTGAATGGAAAGAGATAGAAGGAGAAGATACAATAATATTGTTTACACCAGAAGTGAATGGAACAGCTGAGCGTTGATCATTTGGTAGGAATTCGTGATTTAACACGAAATGATATCGAGCTTATTTTTAAAACTGCCGATAGTTTTAAAGATGTTATTAATCGACCGATTAAGAAAGTTCCTTCTCTTCGTGATATCACGATTGCCAATCTGTTCTTCGAGAATTCTACAAGAACACGACTTTCTTTCGAATTGGCGGAAAAACGACTTTCAGCAGATATTGTTAACTTTTCGGCAGCTTCGTCTTCTGTAAAAAAAGGAGAAACGTTGATTGATACGGTCAACAATATCCTGGCAATGAAAGTGGATATGGTTGTTATGCGGCATCCTAATCCGGGAGCAGCGAAGTTTCTGTCCGAACGAACTAAAACACGTGTGATCAATGCCGGAGACGGAACTCACGAACACCCGACACAAGGTTTGCTCGATGCATTTTCAATTCGCGAACGATTAGGAAGTGTTGAAGGAAAGAAAGTGGTGATTGTCGGTGATATTCTTCATTCGCGGGTGGCGCTTTCAAATATTTATACGCTGCAGAAATTAGGTGCCGAAGTTATGGTTTGCGGCCCAACAACTTTAATTCCGAAATACATTGAAATGCTTGGAGTAAAGGTTGAGCATAACCTGCAAAGAGCTTTGGCCTGGTGTGATGTAGCGAATATGCTGCGTATTCAGCTGGAACGACAGGATATCCATTATTTTCCGAGTTTGAGAGAATACACTATGCAGTACGGTTTGACAATGGATATTTTAAAAGAACTTGATAAAGAAATTGTAGTGATGCACCCCGGGCCAATTAATCGTGGTGTTGAGATAACCAGTGAAGTTGCTGATTCTGACCAGGCAATTATTTTAGATCAGGTTGAAAATGGGGTGGCGGTAAGAATGGCTGCTATTTACCTTTTAGCCGGAAAAATAGAACGTTAGTAATTCTTGCCGATCGATATTAAATTGTTATTTTTGAGAAACACGCAGAACTATGAACTTTAAAATTACTCAGGAAGAAAAACATACCGTTATCGCGAGTCAGGTGGAAAAACTGGATGCTACCAATGCTCCCGAATTGAAAAGCGAATTACTTCTTCTGAGTAAAAACGGGGTGAATAATGTAGTTCTTGATTTGAGTAAAACGCGTTATTGCGATTCTTCAGGTTTATCAGCAATTCTTACGGCGAACAGATTGTGCAAAGACACAAATGGTCAGTTCGTTCTAACGGGTTTGCAGGAAAACGTGCTTAAAATGATCAGCATTGCTCAATTGGATAAAGTGCTTTCAATTACAAAATCTACAAACGACGCGGTAGAGCTGGTGACGAAATAATGGGCTTCTCTGTCACTATTTTAGGCTCGGGAGCCGCGCTTCCAACACCAAAAAGAGGACCATCTTCCCAATACGTTGAATGCAATGGTCGTCATATCTTAATAGATTGTGGGGAAGGGACCCAAAATGCTATCCGAAAAAATCACATTCATCTTCAAAAGATTACACATATCCTGATCTCCCATCTTCACGGTGATCATTATTTTGGACTGGTGGGTCTGCTGAGTACAATGCATCTGTTAGGCAGAGACAAAGGAATAGTAGTCTACGGACCAAAAGAACTGGAACAAATTGTACGACTTCAGCTTGAAGTTGGTGGAGCGAGGCTTAATTTTTCAATCACCTTCATGGTTTTGAATCCCAATGAAAAGGAACTTATTTTTGAAGATAAACAAATCGAGATTTTTGCTTTTCCGCTGCTTCACCGGATTCCTACAACCGGATTTCAAATTAAGGAAAAACCGAAAGAACGTCCGCTGGATGCTGAAAAATTCAAAGAGCAGAACCTTTCACTGACACTGGCACCGAAATTGAAAAGAGGTGAAAATGTTCAGATGGAAGACGGGCGGATTATTTATGCTGACGATTATACCTTTGCCGCCCCACCGGTGAAATCATATAGTTATTGTTCTGATACGAAGTACGATCCGACAATTTGCAAATACATCTTTGGAAGTACTATGTTGTATCATGAGGCGACCTTTTTACACCAAATGTTAGATCGTGCTATTCAAACTTTTCATACCACTGCTCAGCAAGCAGCTTTAATTGCGGAGGAAGCCAAAGTAAGACGACTTTTACTCGGGCATTTGAGTTCACGATATGAAACCGGTGATTTACATTTAGCTGAAGCAAAACAGTTTTTTGAGAATACGCTGGTGGTTGAAGACGGTGATGTTTACAAGCTTTAATTTCTTTGCAATCCAAGTAAAACAGCATCTTTGTATTAGTATTATTGCATTCTACGACTAATTTTGTTCTTCAATGGAGATATTGGGATTTTTACTAGCGGTTTTGGCTGGCTTTTCACTTGGAATAATGGGAAGCGGAGGCTCTATTCTG